>NZ_JAMYUV010000037.1:0-55901 GCF_040323405.1 Mesorhizobium sp. M0048
CCGCCGTCAGGCAAGCCATCCTCACCGCGCTCGCGCAGCCGCCCCCAATCCGTTGTCCCCACTGCCGCAGAACCCTCTCCGCTAAAAATCTGCCAAAGTAGTGTTAGGCTGAGGACTCATAAGCGAAGCGACGATCTGATGATCGCCAAAGCCATGCTCGACAAGAAGGCGCCGCTGGCACTTTCATCGGTATTGACGGGCTTTGGCGCCAGCGGCCTGGCGGAGAAACTCTACGAACATTTCAATATGCCGCAAAGGCGATAGTGAAGGCAGCTTGGAGGCAACGCCTCGCGCGGGCGAGGACAATCGCCAGCGCCGAATGTCGGAATTGGGCGCCAGCTCGGCGCATTTCATGGCGCCTCCCTCACGCCCAGGCATGAAGCTGTCCTTGTTGACTCGAGGAGTATTTGCATGCGTGGTCATTGCTTATGCGGCGCTATTGCCTTTGAAGTCGATGGCCCGGCACAGGCCTGCGTGGTCTGTCATTGTGAAAGTTGTCGGCGGCAATGTTCTGCGCCGATGACCACCTATATTGGCGTCTTGAACGGCCAATGGCGATGGCTGGGCAAGCTACCGAAGGTATTCAACTCTTCTCCCGGTGTGGAAAGAACATTTTGCGATCACTGTGGTACGCCGCTGTCCTTCCGCTCAAAGAACATGTCTGATGTCATGCATTTTTTTGCGGCGGCGATGGAGGAGCCAGAAAAATTTGCACCTACGCTGCATGTCGCTTTTGAGGAGAAGCTCCCTTGGTTGAAACTCGCCGACAATCTACCGACTCGTTTTGGGCCTGACTATACGAAAGATTAGGACGGTACGTACCGGGAGCGTCGGGATCGCCAGAAAGTTCCCGTGAAATTGCCGGCTTAGCCTGAACCAGAACAGGCTCAAGCATCTCCTACCAGGAGACGCCGAGCTCATTCCTGTCTTGCTTTTTGCTGGGCCATAGGTTCGTCCCGCCTCCCGACGGCCACTTAACAGCATTCGATTAAATTGCTCCAGTGTATATTAGCACTCGCTCAATTAAGCGCGCCGACAATGCCCGTGCGGCGGGCCAAAAACCAAAGGTGTTGTCATGCGTAGTGATTTCGCCGCGGCGCGCGAGCTTTTGGAGTGCGCACAAAAGCGCCTCTGCGGCGCGGATGAAACGAGCCAACGCGTCAACCAGGCCCTCGACGCGCTGATTGAAGAAATAGCCATCGCGGAATTCCGCAAGGCGCCACTGACGGTCGTGCCGTTTCCGCGAGCGCGCCCGCCTAAGCATGTCCGATAGAGCGCTGATCGCCCGCGTTGACGAAGAGCCGGCAACTAGTGTTTCCGCAATCGCTCGTTCGAGCGGTCGTTGAACCGCCAACCCGTTAACCGTAAGCTTGCCGGCAGCGGTGCTCTGAAACCCGGAGCTGATCCATGTCACGCTGTGGAGATGTCTACGAGAACAAGGTGACCGGCGAATATGCGGTCATCCTGCGTGGCACCGAAGACCGCGGCCAGGGACCTGGCATCGCTCATCTGACCGCCCGACCGGGAGCCGCAGTGGTGGGCGAGCACTACCACCCGAACCTGACGGAGCGGTTTGCCGTCCTCGGCGGCCGGCTCGACGCTCGCATGGCCGGGAAGACTTTGTCCCTGGGGCCCGGCCAATCCGCCACGGTCGAAGCAGGCGTCGCACATGATTGGCGTTGGGGAGCGTCATTAGCTGTCGATAGCCCCCGCTCGAAGAGAACAGCTCAGCCAGCGTGCGGAAAGGTGCCAAGCACTGTCCAATCGCCAGCAGCATAAGCCAGCCTCCAAAACCGACGAGAGCCGAAGGATCCTGTAATGGCTTTGCGGCTGACCGAACGGCAAAGAAAACGGGCACGCCGATCAGCAGCAGCAGTATAGCCCAATGCCAGATGGAAATCCGCATCCAATCCCTCCCTTGATGCCCGTTAAGGTTGTAGCAGATTTCAATCTCAACTCAAGAGGCAATATCGAGTGGAGCGCTGCTTGCAAGATCCGTCAACACTATATTTCTGGCACGACACTTTCCGGCAGGATGCCATGTCGCGAACTCTGATCGTCGTTGGTCTCAGCATAGTCGCCATAGGCCTGCTGTGGCCTTGGTTGGCCCGCTCCGGCCTTGGCAGGCTGCCCGGCGATATCGTGATCGAGCGTGAGAACTTCAGGCTTTATGTCCCTATCACCACGGCGATACTGGTCAGCATCGTGCTCTCGGCCATTCTATGGCTGATCAACCGTTAGGCGATACTCCGGCTGCGGCGATTTGTGTTGCTGGTCCTACTCGCCCTTGATCGTCTTACACCCCAATCGCCGCCACCAATATCCGGTTCTGCCTGCGTATCGCCGTGCGCAATTCTGCAATCCTCGCCTCCTCGCGCTTCACGAACTCGATGAACATCATGTTCATGTTGTTGAAGATGAGTTCGCCGAGTGCGGGACCATCGATGTCGCGGCGCACCAGGCCGAGCGCCTGTAGCCTGGCGATCAGCGCGCGAATCTGCTCGGTCAGTGCCCGGTCGAGCGCCGTGTAGGCCTGGCCGAACGGGCTGTCCGGCAGTTGCGTCGAGATCGCCATCGCCTGCCGCCACATCTCCTTGCTGAGATAATGCAGCGAATGTTCGATATAGATGCCGAGCAGCGTATCGAGAGCGTCGCCGACATTGGCTGGCGGGTTGGCGACGACGCCGCGCCCGGCATTCAGCACCTCGTTGACCTCCATCGAAACGATCGCGCCGAGGATGTCGCCCTTGTTCTGGTAGTAGTTGTAGATCGTGCCGACCGAGACTTCGGCCTGCGCGGCGATAGTTTCGATCTTAGCGCCTTCATAGCCGGCATCGCGGAAAAGCGCCGCCGCCGCCTCGATGATGCGGCGGTGCCGATCCGCCTTCTGCCTTGCCCGCAATCCGCTCATAGCGGCTGTTTGCCACAAAAACAGAATTGACTCAATTTTAGAATTGGTTCAATTTTTTGCTACAAGCCAAAAAGGCAAGGGAGAACACTCGATGTCCGTCAATCCAAAGACCCCCAATCCAACCGTCAGGAATCCGCTTTCTTTTCTGAAGAGCTATCTCCAAGGCGCGTGCGCCGCCGCAGCACTGCTGCTGGCGGCTGGCAGCCTCGCTCAGGCGCAGGACCTCAACGCGCTGATCTGGTGCGATCACGCCGATCCGGCGCTGTTGCAGCCGTTCGAGGAGGCGAACGGCGTCAAGGTCAATGTCAAGGAGTTCGAAGGCACCGGCGCCGGCCTGGCCATCGTCGAACAGTCGCAGCCGGGCGACTGGGACGTGATGGTGATCGACAGCATCGACATACCGCGGGGCGTCGAAAAAGGCCTGTTCGAACCGCTACCGGAAGATAAGCTGCCGTTGGCCGATCTGTTTCCGCAGGTGAAGATGGATAGCTCCACCGTCGTCGACGGCAAGCGTTACGGCATCACCGAAAAGTTCGGCTACAACACGATCGGCTACAACAAGACCAAGGTCGACCCGGCCGACATGCAGTCGCTTGCCGCGCTGACCGGCGACAAATACAAGGGCAAGATCGCCATCTACGATTATTACCTGCCGGTCATCGGCATGGCCGCACTGGCGATCGGTAAGAAGACTGCGGAACTGACCGAAGCTGACCTTCCCGCCATCAAGGAAGAGCTGCTCAAAATGAAGGCCAACGCCAAGCTGGTCGGCGAAGTGACCGCCAGCCAGACGGCGCTGGCGACAGGCGAGGTCGACATACTGGTCGGCGGCGGCGAATGGGTGACGGCTGGGCTGGCCAAGGAAAACCCTGCCCTCGACTTCTCTATTCCGAAAGAAGGCGCGGTGCTGTGGTCGCAGTCGCTGGCAATGTTCAAGGATTCCAAGAACAAGGATCTGGCGCTTAAATTCATCCAGTACATTATGAGCCCCGAAGGGCAGGCGCGGCTCGCCACCTCGTCCTGCTATTGGGGCATGCCGGCCAACAGCAAGGCGGCCCTGAGCGACGAGCAGAAGAAGATCCTGCGCTTCGACGAGCAGCCGGAATTCCTCGCCCGCGCCCAGGCCTATCCGGCGCCGAATGCCGATCTCGACAAGAAGATGCAGGACGTCTGGACCGAAATGCTGCAGGCGCAATGACCGGCTGCCGGTCGTGAACGCCGCCAACAGCGGGCGCGCCCTGCCCTGGGCGCTGGTCACGCCGGCGCTCGGCTGGACGTTGCTGTTCTTCGTGCTGCCCTTCGTCGCCATGGCGGTATCTAGCCTGACGGCGCACGAAGGCGGCGGCTTCACGCTGTCCAACTACAGCCAATTCTTTGCCAATCAGTCCTACTGGCAGGCGATGGTGAACTCGCTACAGGTCACAGCGATCGTCACCATTATCTCGGTGCTGCTTGCCTATCCCTTTGCCTGGATTCTGGCCGAACAGGTGCCGGAGCGCTGGCAGCGGCTGGCGCTGATGCTGGCGGTGCTGCCCTTCTGGACCTCCTATGTCGTGCGCTCCTATTCGTGGCTGCTGGTGCTGGCACAGAACGGCGTCGTCAACCGCGCGTTGACCGGCTCCGGCCTGTTCGGCGAACCGCTGCAACTCGCCAATACGCGTTTGGCCACCATCACCGGCTTCGTGCATTTCTTCGTCATGCTGTTGACGCTGACGATCTTCGCCAATCTGAAGCAGCTCAGCCCCAGCTACCGCAAGGCCGCCGCCGACCTCGGCGCCGGGCCGCTGCGGACTTTCCTGCATGTCGTTCTGCCGCTGACCTTGCCTGGCATCATGGTCGGTGCCTTCCTCACCTTTGTGCTGTGCATCGGCGACTACATCACGCCGCAGATCCTCGGCGGCAACAACGAGCTTTTGATGCCGCAGCTCGTCATGATGCAGATCGGCCGGCGCGGCGACTTTCCGCTCGCCTCGGCGCTGTCGATCATCCTGATGGCGGTGGTCACCATCGCCTACCTCGCCTGCGCCCGCTGGCTGAAGATCGAGCGGGCCTGACCATGCGCGCTTTCATCCGCCTCGTCTCCGGCCTTTACGCCATCGCAATCTACGGCTTCATATTTCTGCCGGTCGTCGTTCTGGTGCTGTTTTCGCTGCAGGCAACCTCGTTTCCGATCCCGCCCTTCACCGGGCCGTCGCTGCGCTGGTACGAGGCCGTGCTCGCCGACACGCGGCTGACTTCGGCGCTGGTCAATTCGCTGCTGGTGGCGGTCGTCTCCTCGGCTGTCGCCGTCACGCTCGGCTTTCTCTCCGCCTGGGGTTTTGCGCGCTTCGCCTTGCCGGGCTCGGGCCTGATGCGCGGGCTGATCACCTTGCCCTTGACCGTCAGCTATCTCATCATCGGCATGGGGCTGCTGGTGCTGTTCAACTGGACCGGCATACCGAAATCGCTACTTGCCGCCGGCATCGGCCATGTCGTGATCAACCTGCCGCTCTGCTTTGCCATCATCTACAGCCAGATGGGCGACCACCAGATCAATATCGAGCGCGCCGCGCGCGATCTCGGCGCCGCCGAATGGAAGGTGCTGCTTTTGATTACCGTACCCGTTATGGCGCCGGCGATCTTCGCCGGCTTCTTCCTGTCGATGACCTTCTCCTGGGACGAATTCGTCATCTCGTTCCTGCTGACGCGCTTCGACACGACGCTGCCGGTCGAGATCTGGAACCTGCTGCGCTCCGGCCTCAATCCCAAGACCAACGCCGTCGGCTCGCTGGTCTTCGCCGTCTCCATCGTACTGGTGGTATTGTTCGAGCTGATGCTGTTGCGGAGGAAGCCGGCATGAGTGCGCCACTGGTCGATATAAGCTCGGTCTCGCATCGCTTCGGCCAGCTCACCGTGCTGAAGAACGTCTCGCTGACGATCGAGCCGGGCAGCTACACGATCCTGCTCGGGCCATCCGGCTCCGGCAAGACGACGCTTCTGTCCATCCTCGGCGGCTTCGTCACACCGAGCGAAGGCAAGGTGCTGATCCGCGGCGAGGACTGCACCGCAGTGCCACCGGCGAAGCGGCCGACGACGACCGTGTTCCAGGATTATGCGCTGTTCCCGCACATGAGCGTCGGCAGCAACGTCGGCTTCGGTCTGCGCATGCAGGGTGTCGATGGCGCAACCCGGGCAGCAAGGGCACGCGAGGCGCTGGCGCTGGTTGGCCTCGCCACCGCCTTCGACAAGAAGCCGCATCAGCTTTCCGGCGGCCAGCGGCAGCGCGTGGCGCTGGCGCGCGCCCTGGTGGTCGAGCCGGCGGTGCTGTTGCTCGACGAGCCGCTCGGCGCGCTCGACCTGAAATTGCGCCGGCAGATGCAGGACGAGTTGAAGGCGATCCAGAAACGCGTCGGCACCGCCTTCATCCACGTCACCCACGACCAGGAAGAGGCGATGGCGCTGGCCGATCATTGCGTGGTGATGAATGACGGGCGCATCGAGGACGAAGGACCGCCCGAGCGTGTCTATGCACGGCCGGCGACGCGCTTTTCCGCGACCTTCATGGGCGAAAGCACGCTGATATCGGGAACGGTGACGGAGGCGAAGAGCGGCAAGCTCACCGTCACCACGAAGCTTGGGTCGCTCTCCGTGCCTGGCACATTGCCGGCCGGCTCGACCGTTGCGCTGGCCGTCCGGCCGGAGCATCTTATCCTCGGCGCAACCAGTGGCGGCGTGGCGCTTGGCACGGTCAAGGTGAGCGATGTCGTCTTTCAGGGCAGCTTCAAGCGTGTTCTGGGGACCTCCGCGACCGACCCGGCGCTGCATTTCATCGCCAAGGTTCCCTCGGCATCGGCCGTCCAGCCGGGCGACGTGGTCGCGGTATCGTGCGATGCTGGCGACATCATCCTGCTTGCGGACTGAACATGAGCACGCTTCCAACCATCGACGCCGGCCACTGGTACGAAACGATCCGCATGGGAGATGACGTGACGCTGATCCACGAGCCGTGGATCAAGCCGTTCTTCCGCTGCAACATCTGGCATGTGCGCGGCCGCGACAGCGATCTTCTGTTCGACACCGGCCTCGGCCATTTCAGCTTGCGGCGCCACGTGCCGCTGCTGACGGAGCGCAAGCTCACCTGCGTGGCCAGCCACACGCATTTCGACCATATCGGCTGCCATCACGAATTTCCCGACCGCTGCGTGCACCCGGCCGAGGCCGGGATCCTCGCCGACCCGCGCAACGAATGGACGGTTGCCGACCGCTATGCCACCGACGAGATGTTCGACGGCATGCCGCAAGGCTGGGACACGAAGCGCTACCGGATCCTGCCCGCACCGGCCGACCGGTTGCTCGAGCAAGGCGATATCCTCGATCTCGGCGACCGTGCCTTCGAGGTGATCCACACGCCCGGTCATTCACCCGGCGGCGTTGCGCTCTACGAAAACAGGACGGGCATCCTGTTTTCCGGCGACATCATCTATGACGGCCCGCTGATCGACGACGTCTATCACTCCGATATCGACGACTATGTCGAAACGCTGCTGCGCCTGCGCGATTTCGATGTCTCGGTCGTGCATGGCGGCCATTTCCCGAGCTTCGGGAGAGTCCGCTATCGCCAGCTTGTCGACGAGTATCTCGCGCAAAAGCGCCAGGCCGGCTGTCATCTGCTCGCCCGTTAAGGACCAGCGTAGTAACGTCAAAGCGCCCTTTGCGGACAGGGTGTCCCCGCCGCGTCGCCGCAGCGTGAGGCGGTGGGCTGCGGTCTAAAACTCTTCTCTTCCGACTGGCGCACCAGTTCCGCGAAAGCCAGGGCAAAACTTGCCAGCATCAGGAAGACGATAATCAAGCGTGCCAGCGGCAATAGATCGGCCTCGACTGGTTAGCCCCCACGCCGCCCGTCCGCTGCCGGCTAACATGATCGATCCGGCTTTACGAGGGCTTAAGGCGGGCCTTAACCATCACATCATTTTGTCCTCCGACACGATGCGCGAGTGCGCCATGTTCGGCCGCCATATCAAGACACCTCCCGCCCTTTGCAGAAATGCCCACCCATGCTAACCCGGCGCTGGCGCGGCCCAGCAACCGGTCGCCGCCAATCGGTCGCCAAACGGTCGTCGCCAATCGGTTGTCGTTGAGAGCCATGAGCAAAACCGCCAACCGTTTCGCCTTCGTCTCATCCGGTACAGCCGACGCCAATGCGGCGCTGGAAAGCCTTTCTGCGCGTTACGGCCAGGCATCCGTCGAAGAAGCCGGGATCGTCGTGGCGCTCGGCGGCGACGGCTTTCTGCTGCAGACCCTGCGTGAGACGATGAGCACGGGAAAGAAGGTCTACGGCATGAACCGTGGCACCATCGGTTTCCTGATGAACGAATACCGCGCCAGCGGCTTGACCGGGCGCATCGCGGCGGCCATTGCCGAAACGATCCGCCCGCTGGAGATGCAGGCAGTTACGGCGGAGGGCGAGACGATTTCGGCGCTGGCGATCAACGAGGTCGCGCTTTGGCGCCAGTCCTACCAGACCGCCAAGATCCGCATCACCGTGGATGGGCAAGAGCGGCTGGAGGAATTGCACTGCGACGGCGTGATGATTGCGACGCCGGCCGGCTCGACCGCATACAATCTGTCCGCGCACGGGCCGATCCTGCCGCTCGACGCTCCGCTGCTGGCGCTGACTCCGGTCAGCCCGTTTCGTCCGCGCCGCTGGCGCGGCGCGCTGCTCTCCAACAAGGCGAGTGTGCGTTTCGACATTCTGGAGCCGGAAAAGCGGCCGGTGAACGCCGCCGCCGACCACACCGAGGTCAAGGCGGTGACGACGGTCACGGTAAGGGAATCGCCGACGGCAACGGCGACGCTGCTGTTCGATCCCAACCATTCGTGGAACGAGCGCATTCTCGCCGAACAGTTCAGGTATTAAACGACAAAAGTAAAACCCGGCACGAGGCCGGGTCCAGTGCAACACAAAGTCTCGCCGCAACCGATCCTTACGATTAGAACTTGTAGTTCAGGCCGACAACTCCGGTGTGTATCCGGACCTTTGCCTCGACATTCTCGCCGCCGTCGACCGTATAATCGCCCTTGCCTAGATCGAAATACTTGTATTCGCCCTTGAGCGACCAGTGATCATTAAAGGCATATTCCAGGCCCGCACCCAGCGTCCAGCCTGCTTTGGTCTTCGTGGTATCGTTCGTCCCGACGGGACCACTGGTGCCAATCTCTATGGTTCCATAGCCGAGACCACCGGTACCGTAAATCAGCAGCCTGTCCATCGTGTAGCCAATTCGACCCCGCAACGAACCGAGCATCTTTACATCGGACTCGCAAGTGTAGGCTGGGTTTGGGCAAGATGTGTCCCCATCGATCTTGGCGGCCGCGATATCCGCCTCGATACCATAGACTATATTTCCGCTCTGGAAATTGTAGCCGGCCTGAACGCCGCCTAGAGCACCGCTGCCATCGTGATCAGCCGTCGCCCCGTTGCGGCTATATTCCCAGTCCACCTTGCTTTTGCCGCCGCCGACATGCGCGCCTAAATAAAAGCCCGTCCAGTTGTATGTTGACGCAACCGGCAACTCCACGACGTCGGCCGCCATCGCCGGCATCAAGGCAAGTGCCACAAATGCGGCAGAGAGAAGAATTTTTTTCATGATGTGGCCCCTCGACTAAGAAAAATGGATGAATCATTCGTGTCAAGGTTTCTGCTCCAACTCAAATCCTAAATGCAATTTTGCCGTGCAATCGGGATGAATGCAGCAAGGCGTTGCTGATCCGCAACACTTGCGCTGGTGCGGAAAAAACTGTTGCCTTCCTGGAAAGTCGGCATCGGCGATGCGGTAACCATCGCGATTAAGGTTACGACTTCACAATCGTGCCAATGCCGCCCGTTTGTGTTGACAAATCGTGGGCTTGCGCCTACCTGCAATACCAATCTTGCAGGCGCGCGGCGCTTGCCGCGACTGCTTACGTTGCGCCCCCGAACCAGCCAAAGACCGCCAAACTTGTCCTCAGACACCCAGATCGCTCAAGAAGCGTTGACCTTCGCAGACCTCGGCCTGTCGCCGAAGGTCCTTTCCGCAGTTACCGATGCCGGCTACACCGAGCCGACGCCGATCCAGGCTGGTGCTATCCCGCACGCCTTGCTCGGCAAGGACGTGCTAGGCATTGCCCAGACCGGCACCGGCAAGACGGCGTCCTTTGTCCTGCCGATGCTCACCCGGCTGGAAAAGGGCCGCGCCCGCGCCCGCATGCCGCGCACGCTGATCCTCGAGCCGACGCGCGAGCTCGCCGCGCAGGTCGAGGAAAACTTCGTCAAATACGGCAAGAACCACAAGCTCAACATCGCGCTGCTGATCGGCGGCGTGTCCTTCGACGAGCAGGACAAGAAGCTCGAGCGCGGCGCCGACGTGCTGATCGCGACGCCAGGCCGCCTGCTCGACCATCGCGAACGCGGCAAGCTCCTGCTCAACGGCGTCGAGATCCTCGTCATCGACGAGGCCGACCGCATGCTCGACATGGGCTTTATCCCCGATATCGAGCGCATCTGCGAAATGATCCCGTTCACCAGGCAAACGCTGTTCTTCTCGGCGACGATGCCACCGGAAATCACCAAGCTCACCGAGAAATTCCTGCACGCGCCGGTGCGCGTCGAAGTGTCGAAGGCAGCATCGGCCGCCACCAACATCACCCAGCGGCTGGTGAAATCCGGGCCAAAACCCTGGGACAAGCGCGAGACGCTGCGCAATCTGATGAAGGCCGAGGATGCCGAGCTGAAGAACGCCATTATCTTCTGCAACCGCAAGATCGAAGTGTCGGAGCTGTTCCGCTCACTACTGAAATATGATTTCGACGCCGGCGCTCTGCACGGCGACATGGACCAGCGCGCGCGCATGCAGATGCTGGCCAATTTCCGTGACGGCAAGCTGCGCTACCTCGTCGCTTCGGACGTCGCGGCGCGCGGCCTCGACATTCCCGACGTCAGCCATGTCTTCAACTACGACGTGCCGATCCACGCCGAGGATTATGTCCACCGCATCGGCCGCACCGGCCGCGCCGGACGCTCGGGCAAATCCTTCACCATCGCGACCAAATCGGACACCAAATACATCGACGCCATCGAACGGCTGATCGGCACCAAGATCGAGTGGCATGACGGCGACCTGTCGACAGTCGTCGCCAGCGAGGGCGGCGAGGACGAGGCCCCGCGCCGTGGCCGTGGTGCGCCACGCCGCGCCGGGCGCAAGGACGACGCCAAGGACAGGGGCGAGCGCAAGCCGCGTGAACGCCACGCCAAGCGCAGCGAAGAAGCAGAGCCGGGAGCGGTTAGCGAGGAACAGCCGGTCGTGGCCGAAGCCGCAGTCGCCGACATCGGCGAGCGGCGTACCCGCAAGGAGGCGATCCGCTCGGAAAACAGCGAGCGCCAGGCTTCACCTGAACGGAAGGCTTCGCCCGATCGCAACGAACGGCGCGCGCCGGAACGTGGCGACACCAGGCCGCAGCGCGAGCGCCCTGCCCGCCAGCGCCAGGAAGACAACGACGCGACCGTCGGCTTCGGCGACGACATGCCGGCCTTCATGCGGATCGTCGCCAAGGTCTGATATCCAGCTTGCGCGTCCCATGGCCGCGCGAAGCGTTGCCGCCAGTCAGTCCGGCAGGCCCGCCTTGCGAAGACCTTCGATATATCTGCTGCGATCGTCCGGTCGATAAAACGGCGGCAGCACCTCGGCGAGATTCGAGAGCCGCAGCGAGGGATCGACCTCGCAGACCCGGGCCATAATCTGCTGCGCTTCCGACAGGCGCCCCGCCAGGGCATGACTCGCCGCCACTACACGCATCGCGCTCACGCAGTTCGGTTGGTACCGTAGCGACTTTCCCGCCCAAGCGGCGGCGTCATCGTAGTGGCCGGCACAAAAATGAGCGAGCCCGGTGTTGAATTGCCAAGCGAACAGACGTGGATCCAATGGGCTTAGGCGCATGGCAAGCGCGGCGTGCTCGACGGCCTTGCCTGGCTCGCCAGAGCAAGCCTTGACCCAGCTGCTTAGGCCCCACGCGGCCGCTAGATTCGGGTTGAGAACGAGCGCGCGATCGATGCAAGCCGCACTGTCGTCAAGGTCGCCACCTACGTAGCCGAGGACGTATCCACCGAAGGAAAGCGCAATCGCATCGTCCCTTCCGAGTTCGACCGCTCTCCTGGCCAGTCGAGTAGCCTCGGCATTCTCTTTCGCGCGGTCGACCATCCAGCCGTTGCTTTTTCGGGTGGCGTAGCACCGCGCCGCCCGCGCATAGGCTGCGGCAAACTCCCGGTCACGGTCGATCGCTTTCATGAAGAGGCGCAAGGCATCGTCGATGGCCGATCTACTAGTGATCGTCCGGTCAAAGGCCGCCAGCCCGCGGAGATAGTAATCATAAGCGTGAGGCTTTCTGTCGGCTTGCGTTTGGCACGCTCGATCTCAGCCTCCTCCATTTTCGGTGTGATTGCACCGACAATACTCGAGGCGACCTGGTCCTGCAGATCGAAGACTTCGGCGAGCGTCCCGTCAAAACGGTCGGCCCAGAGATAGGCCTCCGTCGAGGTGTCGATGAGCTGCCCGGCGATGCGCAGGCGGTCGCCCGCCCGGCGAACACTTCCCTCGACCACATAGCGCACGCCCAGCTCACGCCCGACCTGCTTTATGTCTATGGACCGTCCCCTGTAGGTGAAGCTCGAATTCCGTGCGACTACGAACAGGTGCCGAAAGTGAGCCAAGGCGGTGACAATGTCTTCCACCATGCCGTCGGCAAAATATTCCTGCTCGATATCACCGCTTAGGTTCTGAAACGGCAGCACCGCAATCGATGGCTGGTCGTCGCGCCTCGTCGGGACTGCCAGAACCGGCGCCAGTGATGCGGCGCCAGAGCTTGGCTCCGGCCGCTGATGTTCAGGTCGTTCACGGGACTGCAGGGAAGCCGCCAGCGAGCTTGTCTGCTCTTCAGGCTCGGCGTTCAGATGTTTCCTTAAAGCTGCCCGACACAGCTCGAACTGACGCAAGGCGGCGTTTTCGTGGCCTCGATGAGCGTGGATGCGGATCAGCGCCCGATGGGCTGCCTCCGCCGTCGGATCCGAGGCGAGCAATCTCTCCGCGAGCCCTTCGCAGGCCGTCTTTTCGGCTGAGCCGGGTGCGGGCAGCGCCAGGCTCAGCCGGTCGACCAATTGCAGCGCCTTGCGCTGATACTTGCTCAGATACGGTCCAAACCACTCGTCCAGTTCGTCAGGGATGGCTTGCCCGGCAAGCAGCTCGCCGCGGTAGAGATCGGCGGCGAAGGCGAGATCGGCGGTTCGGCCCTGCTCCAATTTCCTGTCGAAGATCGAGATGTCCGCCTCATCCGGACCGGCAATAAGTGCAACGGTTTCCTGATCCCCATAGATGTAGACGGCTGCATCCGAGCTGGCGGGGAACGTGCGCCTGATGTCGACTAGCGCTTGCCGCAAACTATTGCGGGCCTGCCCGTTGCTTCGCCCCGGCCAAAAGGCTTCGGAAAGCTGCTCGCGACCATGGCCGCGGCGGCCCGCGAGAACCAGGGCAGCAAAAAGGAGCGAAGTCTTGCGTGTGGCGAACCGGACAGGCCGGTGCTCCGGGGAAGTAACCTCCAGGCCACCAAGCAACCGGATGCGCACAAATCGTCTCCAGACTTTGACCGCGGCGACAGAATAGCATCTCGGTGGATCGATTTAACACCGATTTAACGGCGGCTCGTCGGACTTCTCCCAGTTGTTCACGCTCAGCCGAACAGGCCGAAAACGTCTGCGTGGCACGCTCCCATGCGCAAACTCGAAATGGGAGACCAAAACAATGGCTCACTCGGAAACTCGCGCCGCCCGCAGCATGTCCAAACGCTTGCTTGGGTCTAGCCTGAAAGGCGCAGCAATGATGATCGCTGCCTTCACGGGATGGCGGCGGACCGCCGCAAGACGGAGGGCACTGGCAGATTTGACGACCGATCAGTTGAAGGACATCGGTCATTCGGAGGTCCATCAACCCGCACTCGATGCCGCCACGGCTGTTCTAGTCACGAACTTGATGTCAATGAGGTAAGCTCGGCGTTGAGTTTGGTCTGCGCCTAAAGGTTCTTGAGTTCCAGGCGGGATGCCAACAGGTCCAGAAAAGCGCGGACTTTGGCCGAGGATGATCTGCCTTCCGGCCACACGGCGTGTATCGGCACCGGCACTGGCTCGAATTCGGTCAGAGCCAGTTCCAGGCGGCCGTCGTCCACCAGGTGTTTTACCTGCCAAAGCGGCGAGTAGCCCAAACCCAATCCGTGAACCGCGGCTGCATAGATCGATATCATCAAATTTGACCGGAAGGTGCCCGCGACCTTCACCGGCCGGGGCTTGCCTTCTATCTGAAACATCCATTCGCCTGGGCGGCCGTCAACGGTTCGTACGATGCATTCATGCTCGCGCAATTCGAGCGGATGGGCCGGTCGGCCGTGTTGCTGGAAGTAGGCAGGTGCGCCGAACACCACGCGCCGCAGTGCGCCCAGGCGCTTCGCACGTAAATTGGAATCCGGCAAATTGCCGATCCTTACCGCCAGATCGAGACCCTCGGCATCGAGATCGACAAATTCATCGGAAAGCTGGAGGTCAACCTCGACCCGGGGATATGTCCGCATATAGTCGGCGATAACCGGCACGAGGAAGTCCGGGCCGAACAGAACCGGGGCGCTCATGCGCAGGATGCCGGACGGCTCGGATCGTCGGTTGGCCGCCTGAAGCCTGGCTTCGTTAATCTCCTCGACGGCGGGTTTGATGCGCTGGAAAAAGGCCGCTCCGGCTTCGCTCGGCGTCGAGCGGCGTGTGGTCCTGTGCAGAAGCTCGACCCCGATCGATTCCTCCAATGTCGCCAGGGACCGGCTGACCGACTGCAGCGAACGGTTCAGCCGGCGTGCGGCAGCCGTCAGGCTGCCATGCTCGACAATGGCAATGAAGGCTTCGAAATCGTCTATCCGGCTCATCGCCTATTTCTCCCGAAAATCGGGATAAACTATCGCAAAATCGATGAATTGTAACGCAGTCCGCTAGATTTTATCTTCCCTGCACAGGCCGAAAGGCAGACTCGAGGGAAGGAGATCGTCATGCGAACACCCAGTCCAACCGTCCTGGTCGTAGGCGCCGCAGGCCGCGTTGCCGGTTTGGTGGTGCCTGAACTCGTCCGCCGCAATGCCAGGATTCGGGCGCTTGTTCGTGACGCCGCGAGTGCCGAAAAAGCCCGGAAAGCCGGCGCATCCGAGATCGCGATCGGAGATCTGCGCAACCATCAGAGCCTTGAGCAGGCCGTGAAAGGTGTCGACGGTGTCTTTCACATCGGACCGGCCTTTGCTGCCGACGAAGCCGCCATGGGGGTTGCCATGGTTGAGGCAGCGGCGCGAGCGGGCGTTCGAAAGTTCGTCTTTTCGTCGGTGATCCAGCCGACCAATACGAGGCTGGAAAACCATGCAAGCAAGGTACCCGTCGAAGCTGCCCTCTATTCGACGAACATGGAATACACCATTCTGCACCCGGCCAATTTCATGCAAAATATCGCGGCGGCCTGGCCGTCCGTCGTCGAGCACGGCGTTTTCGCCGAGCCGTTTCCAAGGACGGCGAAGCTCGCCCGCGTCGACTATCGCGATGTGGCTGAAGTGGCGGCAATCGCATTGACCGAAGCGCGTTTGTCCTATGCGACCCTCGAGCTGTGCGCCGACGGTATGCACAGCCGCGAAGAGGTCGTCGCCATGATGAGCGAAGCGCTTGGCCGGCCGGTTTCGGCGGGCGAGCCGACATTTCAGGACTGGGCGGCGAAGGCCCGCCTTCCCTATACCGACAGGCAGTTGCAGATGCTGGCCAAAGTACACAGCCACTACGCCAAATACGGCCTCGGCGGGAACAGCCTGACGTTGCGTGCCGTGCTTGGCCGCGAGCCGCGTTCGCTGCGAAGCTTCATTCGGGAACTGGCGCTGCAGACGGCATATGCCGCCTGATCGTCCTCACAATAACGCCTACGCATATTTTCTGATTAGGAGACTTCGATGCAAGCATCACCGGACCAAGCCTTCAAGTTGAAAAAGCTGCCGCCCTCCTACGGCGCGGTGGTGATGCCGTTGGTTCTTTCGATTCTGATGTCGTCGATTGTCTCGGCGGTTTCGACGGCAATCGGCGCAGGCTGGACCAACGGGTTTATAGCGGCCTGGAGCTATGCATGGGGCGCTTCATGGCTTGTTGCGTTTCCCAGTCTGCTGATTGTGCTTCCGATCGTGCGCCGGATCGTTGCCGCGATTGTCGATCAACCGGCCCGGTCCTGACATCACGAATGAAGGGTGCCGGCGGCCATAGGGCCGGCCTAGCCATTAGAGCGGCCCCTTGCGAGGCCGCTGCCGGTTTGTGCGCTTGCCTCAGGTAAGCGGCGACAGCTGGATCTCGACGCGGCGGTTCTGAGCCCGGCCGGCAGCGGTCGCGTTGGAGGCGATCGGACGCGTCTTGCCGAAGCCGGTGACGGCGAAGCGGCGGGAATCGACGCCCTGTCCGGACAGATAGTTGGCGACCGCCAAAGCACGGCGCTGCGACAGGTCGAAATTGTGCTCGTCGCTGCCGGTCGAGTCGGTGTGGCCGAACACGTCGACCGTGGTCTGGCGGAACTTTTTCAGCACAAGGGCCACTGAATTCAGCACCGGATAGAAACCGGCCTTCACCGCGTCCTGGTCGACGTTGAAGGTAATGTCGGACGGCATATTGAGGATGATCTGGTCGCCGGTGCGGGTGACGCTGACGCCGGTGCCCTGAAGCTGTCGGCGCAGTTCGGCCTCGTTCTGGTCCATGGTGGCACCGATGGCACCGCCGGCAAGCGCGCCGATGCCCGCGCCGATCAGCGCGTTGCGGCGGTCGTTACCGCCGGCTAGCATGCCGAGCCCGGCACCCGCCAAAGCACCGAGACCGGCGCCGGCAGCGGTGTTGGAAACCTTCTGTTCCCCGGTGTAGGGATCGGTGGTGCATGCGCTCACGAGCACAGCCGTCGCCACGACGGCGAGCACAATCTTTTTCATATGGTGGTCCCTCTCCATTCCACGGCCGCGCAACGGCGCACCGCATCAGCCCTTCCAGCGACTTGTAACATGAAATGCGGCGAAAAGCGGACCAGCAAAAGCCGTTGCCGCGGCTTTTCCCGGCCCAATTCCACACGCCTGCGGCGGCTCGTGCGACCACCGCAATTCGACCGGCTACCAGAGATTCTTGCCGTCGATGACCACCACTTCGACCGTGTCGAGATCGAAATCGTCGAACAGCCGCGAGTTCACGCTGATCTTCGGATTGTCGAAATTCGGCTCGCCTGTCGACCAGTCCGGCGTCTCGGTGAAGGTGCCACAGCCGCAGGTGGCGCAAAAACCGTGTTTTATGGTTTTCGATCCCCACAGGTAGAACGAAACATTCTCCGGCGGGCTGGTGAGTCTGAATTGCGATGGGGTGTAATAGGCCCACAACGAACCGCGTTTCGAACAGAAGGAACAGGTGCATCGCGTCACTGTCTGCGGCGCTTGCGAAACCTCGAATGTCGTCGCCTTGCAGTGGCAGCTTGCCTTGATGGTCATGAATTGGTCCCTCACAATGCCGCCGCCCGTACGGCAAAGGCAGCATAAAGAAACGCTCCTGACAACTGCCGGTCAGCAGGCCTGTGAGCCTGCGATGCACAGGTTAACAGTGCTGGAGTGCCGATCGAAGGCTCATCGATCCAAAGCCGCCGCACACCCTCGGGTCACCCGTCGGCAAGCTTTGGGCGTCATGCGCTAATAGGACGATGGCGGCACGAACAGGCAGATGGTCTTTCCGTCATTGGCACCGGCAACGGAGCACCAATGATATTCGCCGTCGGGCGAATTCTTGATCCGCTTGTCGCTATAGGCCACGACCTCCCCGGTTCCTTTGATGACATAGCCCTCCGGACGTTCGCTGATCGATGTCTGAGAGACCTCGCGGCAATCATAGCCCGAGCAGCAGGAGAACGGATAGCTCCAGCCTTGCGGCATGGCCGCGGTCGGTTTGGCATCATGCGCCAGAGCAGGCGCCGCAAATGGAATGGCGGCAGCAATCAAAACCACTGCCGCGACAAGTGAATTCAGGAGTCGGCGCGCCGTGCGGGCGACTGAGGCCGGTCTGGTTGTGAGAGCAGGCATGAGCGCAGTTCCTATCAACGGTTGTCAAGCATCTCGCTTGCCCGTTCCCGGAACGTGTCTTCCCAGTGGCCGGATCGTCAGGTCGCAGATACGCCGCGTCCGGCCATAAATGCTTTTTCCTCCCCAGCGCATGAATGCTGGGCTGATTCCTTGGCTGGCGCAAGCAATTGCTGTCGCAACCGAACGCCGACCTCTGCAGTCGGAACCAACCTGCCGCCCTGATTGACGAAACCTGGTCAAGCCCGGCAACGGGATCGCCAATAACGGGATTTGGCTCGCGCTGGTTCCAGGCTTGGCACCGGCGGCCGGCGACATCCGCGTCAAAAGCGGAAATCGATCTTGAAGAATCCGATGAAAAACAAAGTTGTAGAACGACAGGTAAGTGCGAATTGAGAGCTCGTCACTCTCGCGCGGTGGCCGTAACGCTCGCGTGATGAACCCACGTTCCTGCCGGATTGGTGCCCGGCGCCTCAGTCGATATCGGCCACCGTTTCGCCGGCGCCACCTTCGATCCGCTGCGACAGCGAGGCTTCCATGAAATCGTCGAGGTCGCCGTCGAGCACGCTCGACGGGCTGGTGCTCTCGACGCCGGTGCGCAGATCTTTCACCAGCTGATAGGGCTGCAGCACGTAGGACCGTATCTGGTGGCCCCAGCCAATATCGCTCTTCGACGCTTCGGTGGCGTTCGCCACCGCTTCGCGCCTCTTCAGCTCTTCCTCGTAAAGCCGCGAGCGCAGCATTTCCCAGGCCTTGGCCTTGTTCTTGTGCTGGGAGCGCTCGGCCTGGCAGGCAACCGCGATACCGGTGGCGAGATGGGTTATGCGCACCGCCGAATCGGTGGTGTTGACGTGCTGGCCGCCCGATCCCGACGACCGATACGTGTCGATACGGACGTCGGATTCGGAAACGTCGATGTCGATCGTATCGTCGATGACGGGATAGACCCAGACGCTGGCGAAGGAGGTGTGGCGGCGCGCATTGCTGTCATAGGGCGAAATCCGCACGAGACGATGCACGCCCGATTCCGTCTTCAGCCAGCCATAGGCGTTGTGGCCCTTGATCAGCAGCGTGGCGGACTTGATGCCGGCTTCTTCGCCGTCATGCACTTCAAGCACCTCGACCTTGAAGCGCCGGCGCTCGGCCCAGCGCGTATACATGCGCAGAAGCATCGAGGCCCAGTCCTGGCTTTCGGTGCCGCCGGCGCCGGCATGGACCTCCAGATAGCTATCGTTGGCGTCAGCCTCGCCCGACAGCAGCGTCTCGATCTGGCGCGCCTTGGCCTCGCCGCGCATCGAGCGGATCGCCGCTTCGGCCTCCGCGATGACGCCCTCGTCGCCCTCTTCCTCGCCAAGCTCGATGAGGCCGATATTGTCTTCCAGGGCCTGGGTGAGGCCTTTGACCGCGGCAATGCCTTCCTCGAGGCCCTGACGCTCGCGCATCAGCTTTTGCGCTTCCAGCGGCTCGTTCCAGAGGCTCGAATCCTCGGCACGGACGTTCAGGTATTCAAGCCGCTTTATGGCTTGGTCCCAGTCAAAGATGCCTCCTCAGCAGGGTGATTGCCTGCCTGATCTCGTCGACAATGTTTTGCGTTTCCGCGCGCATGGCTGGCTGTTCTGTCCTGTTGCTGGATGGCGGTTTGGTGGCGCGATACATAGGGACGGCACAGTCTCCTGTAAAGCGCCGGCCCTGTAATGTACCGGCCCCTGTAAAGCGGAATGGACCGGCTCGACCATCATCGTCAAGCCGGTCCGACCCGATGCAGCGATTATCAGTAGAGCCCGCCGCCGCCCGACTGGATGGCCTGGTTGGCCTGCGGCGACAGCGCCCCGCCGGTGGCGTTGGAGCCGTCCGCACCCATGCCGATCACCCAATAACTGTCGGCGGGACCGGTACCCGGCTTGAAGGCTTCGATGATGGTTCCGGCGTCGCCCGCGTTGGCTCGCATGCCGGTCTTGCGATTGATCGCAATCAGCTTCATGCCTTCCGGAACCTTGAAGTCGACATTGGGCGTGCCGTCCAGCGCCACGCGCATGAAATCCTTGAAGATCGGCGCGGCGAGGCCGCCGCCGGTCGCGCCCTTGCCAAGGCCTTTCGGCTGATCGTAGCCCATATAAAGGCCGACAACGAGGTTCGGCGTATAGCCGATGAACCAGGCATCCTTTTCGTCGTTGGTCGTTCCGGTCTTGCCGGCGATGTGACGGCCGAGCTCGTTGATGGTGGCGCCGGTGCCGCGTTGCACGACGCCCTCCATCATCGATGTGATCTGGTAGGCGGTCATCGGATCGAGCACCTGCTCGGAATTGTCGACCAGCTCCGGCTCTGGCTGGTTCTGCCACTCGGCGGCGTTGCAGTTCGAGCATCCGCGTTCGTCCTGCCTAAAGACGGTCTTGCCGTAGCGGTCCTGGATGCGGTCGATCAGCGACGGCTTGATCGACTTGCCGCCATTGGCCATGATCGAATAGGCCGACACCATGCGCATCACCGTCGTCTCGCCTGATCCCAGCGCCATCGGCAGATACGGCGCCAGATGGTCGTAGACGCCGAAACGCTCGGCATACTCCACGACCAGCTTCATGCCCATGTCGTTGGCAAGCCGCACCGTCATCAGATTGCGCGATTTCTCGATACCGGAGCGCAAGGTCGCCGGGCCGGCAACCGTTCCGTCGTAATTCTTGGGCGTCCAGGTCGTGTTGCCGCTCTGGATGGTGATCGGCCCGTCCATGATCACGGAGGCGGGCGTATAGCCATTGTCGAGGGCGGCCGAATAGACGATCGGCTTGAACGACGATCCGGGCTGGCGCATGGCCTGCGTCGCCCGGTTGAACTCCGACTGCGCGTAGGAGAAACCGCCGACCATGGCCAGGACACGTCCGGTATGCGGATCCATGGCGATCAGGCCGCCTTCCACTTCGGGAACCTGGCGCAAGCTGTAGCTGTTGTCCGAGCCCTCGTTCTTCTGCACGAAAATCACGTCGCCCGGCTTCAGCACGTCGGCCGGCGACTTCGCCTTGACGGTCCTGCCGTCGACGACGTGGCGCATGGCGAAGCTCATGTCTTCCTTGCTGACGGTGCCTTCGACGCGGTCCTTGACGATTTCACCGGAGATCTGGCGCGTCGGCTGCAGGCCGATGGACAGGCCGGTGGCAGAGCTGTCGAGCACGACGGCGAGCGACCATTCCGGCACGTCCTCCAATCGCTTGACGTTGCCGAGCGGCACGCCCCAGTCGCCGGAAATGTCGATGCTCGTGACCGGCCCGCGGTAGCCGCGCAACGTGTCGAACTTCATGAGACCGTTCTGCATGGCCTTGCGGGCAATCAGCTGCATCTTCGGATCGAGCGTCGTGCGGACGGAAAGGCCGCCTTCGTAGAGCGCATTCTCGCCATAGCGCGCGATGATCTGGCGACGCACTTCCTCGGTGAAATACTCCCCGGCGAAGAGATAGTTGCCGGTGCGGCGCGGCGTGACGCCGAGCGGCTCGGCCTTGGCCTTCTCGCCTTCTTCATGCGTGACGTAGCCGTTCTCGACCATCTGGTCGATGACCCAGTTGCGGCGCTCCAAGGCGCGATCGGCATGCTTGAAGGGATGGTAGTTGTTCGGCCCCTTTGGCAGGGAGGCGAGATAGGCGGCTTCGGCAACGGTGAGCTCGTTCACCGATTTGTCGAAATAGGTGAGTGCAGCACCGGCGACGCCATAGGCGCCGAAGCCGAAGAAAATCTCGTTGAGATAGAGCTCGAGAATGCGATCCTTCGAATAGGCCTGCTCGATGCGGAAGGCGAGGATCATCTCCTTGATCTTACGCTCGTAGGTCTGATCCGAAGACAACAGGAAGTTTTTTGCCACCTGCTGGGTAATCGTCGAGGCGCCGACCTGGCGCTTTCCCGAGCCAACATTCTGCAGGTTGACGACAATGGCGCGGCCAAGGCCGGTCACGTCGATGCCGGGGTGATTGTAAAAATTCTTGTCCTCGGCCGACAGGAAGGCCGCCTTGACACGATCCGGGATCGCCTGAATCGGCAGATAAAGCCGCCGCTCACGCGCATATTCGGCCATCAGCGCGCCATCCGACGCGTGGATGCGGGTCGTCACCGGCGGCTCGTATTTGGCCAGCACCTCATAATCGGGCAGGTCCTTCGACAAATGGCCGATATAGATCGCCACGCCCGCCGCGACCAAAAGGGCCAGCGTCGTGCCGATGCCGAAGAAATAGCCAATGAGACGAATCATACCCGCTCCAGTCCTTGGTTCGGGAATTTCCTAAACGAAGCCGCCCTTCACGCAAGCTTTCGGGACGATCCCAAACCGTAATCGCAAAATCCATGTCGCGACCATGTGGGCAAAATACGGCGGCGCGGGATTTCGGTTTCGAATGCCGGAAATAAAAGCACAGGGTGTTGTCGCCGTGCAACGCTGCTTCAGGTTGTGGGCGCCGGTGGGCATTTCAGCCTCCGGCCCCCGTTCCGCTTCTGGCCGAAGCAAACAGGGCAACGGCATTGGTTATGCTCTGGGTCGCCTTGTTGCGCCAATCGGCGCTGAGCAACTGCGCTTCGTCCTTGGCGTTCGACAGATAGCCGAGTTCGACCAGCACGGATGGAACGTCCGGCGCCTTCAGCACCTTGAAGCCGGCAGAACGCTGCGGGTTGTTGATCAGACCGACGCTGGTGGAAAGCTGGCCGACGAGAGTATGGGCGAAGCTCATCGAAAAATTATGCGTCTCGCGGCGGATCAGGTCGATCAGGATATCGGTCACTTCCTTGCTGTCGTCCTTGATCTCCATGCCGGCGAACTGGTCGGAAAGATTTTCACGGTCGGCAAGCGCCTGCGCCTCGGGATCGGAAGCCTTGTCGGACACGGTGTAGACGGTTGCACCGCGAATGCCCTTGAGGCTGATCGTGTCCGCATGGATCGAGATGAGCAGGTCGGCCTCATGCTGGCGGGCAATGCGCACGCGGTCGTCGAGCCGCAGGAACTCGTCCGTTTCGCGCGTCAGGAACACGTCGTATTTGCCGCTGGCGGCGAGCTTGTCGCGCAGTTCCATGGCAAAGGCGAGCGTCACGTTCTTTTCGACCGTACCGTTCAGGCCCTCGGCACCGCCGTCGATGCCGCCATGGCCGGGATCGACGACGACGGTGAAACGATGGCCCGGATTGGAGACCGGCCCGGTACCGACCCTGCCGGCCTTGTCGGCGGAGACCGTCGAGCCGGTCGTCAGCGCCTGATTAGCGAGCGCTGCGTCGAATTCTCGCTGCGAGGCCGCCGACATGTCGATGGCGATGCGGTAGCCGTTGCCGTCACCGTTCTTGAGCACGTCGAGATTGTCGACGGCGAACGGTCCCTTGCCGGTGAGAATCAGCCGCGATTTCCCCTCGCCGAGCTCGCCGTAACGCACGGCGCGGACAAGCCCGCGCGGCTTTACGTCCTTGGCATTGAGGGCGAATCTCGTGGCCGGCAGATCGATGACCAGGCGATCGGGGCCGCGCAGCAGGAACCATTTGATGTCGGGCTCGCGGTCGAAATTGATGACGATGCGCATCTTGGTGGCATCGCCGGCCATCTTGTAGCTTGTGGCAGCAAGCGGTGCGTCGGCAGCACGCGAAAGCGGCGAAAAGACCAGGCAAGCCAGGATCAGCGACAGCAGGCAGGCGGTGCGGAAGAACCAGCCTCCATGATGACGGCCCTTGTCTGCGAAGCTTGCCAGTCCCATCTTTCTACCAGTCGCTCCCGTTTTGGCGTCATGCCCGACCGCTTGTCGAAGGGCCCTGTTGCTTGTCAAAGTGCCGGCAGGCCGCGAACTCGATTAACGATTGGTATCCAGAGAAGGTTAACCAAGCCTTTTCATGGAAGGCTTGGGACCTGTGCTTCCGCTGCGGAACGGCTTTTTGCCGGCATCGGGAATCGGGGTTGCCTTCCAACCTGCCAAATCATAAAAGCGATGGTGGATCACTGCAATCCTGGAACCGTCCTCCTCCGCAGCTTCCTGCTACAGGTCAGACGCAAGACGGCTCCTTTCGCTTCAGGCGAAGAAGGCATCGGTGATCGCGACGATTTTCGCAGGCGTGCTCCCGTGGCGGGGGAATCGCCTGCGTGAGCAAAACGGCCGGGATTGTCCCGTGCCGGCTCTGTATGAGCAAACAAGCTGGTCCGGTTTTTCCCGGGCTTTGGTTCAAAAGGTTCTGCTGGTGACGATGGCTTCAAGCGCAATCATGGAAAGGTCCGCAACAAACCGCGCCACTACGGCTGCGGGCGGCACCGCCATGGCGCTCAGGCAGCGGCCGGCGGACGTTCAATTGTCCGGCACTCATGTTCCAGGTCCACGGCAGCGGGCATTGCCCCGCAAGCTGCGGCCGACGGCTGCCGGGAGGAAACGAAATAATGCCCAACAAAATGCTGATAGACGCCTCCCACCCGGAGGAAACACGCGTTGTCGTCGTTCGCGGTAACCGAATTGAAGAATTCGACTTTGAATCCCAGGACAAGAAGCAGCTCAAAGGAAATATCTATCTCGCCCGCGTAACGCGCGTCGAACCTTCCCTGCAGGCAGCCTTTGTCGAATATGGCGGCAACCGTCACGGTTTCCTCGCCTTCAGTGAAATACATCCCGACTACTACCAGATTCCGGTCGCCGACCGTCAGGCGCTGCTGCGTGCGGAAGCACAGGAAGCCCAGGACGAAGAGGACGAGGAAGCCGCCGAAGGCGAGGACCGCCAGAGCCGCGACCGTGGCAAGCGCGGACGCCGGCGCGGCGGCAAGAGCCGTGACCGCGGCGAGCACAGGCACGAGGCAGGCGCGTCCGACGGCGAGAACGGCGAAGGTGCCGTCGCAGAAAAGCTGGATGCCGCTACCGACAATGGCGAAACCATGTCCGACGTTGCTGGACAGAGCGAGGGTGCCGCCGGACAGAGCGATGAAGTCGCCGATCGCGGCGAGACCGAGCCGTCCGAAGGCGGTTCCAGTTCCATCGCTGCCAGCGTCGATGCCGACGTAATCTCGGAAGCCGTCCCGCAAGTCGAGCTAAGCGAAGCCGAGACGGGCGGGGCCGAGACAAGCGGCGAGGCAACCTCCGAAGACAATGATCGCGGCATGCTGGAAGAGGTGCAATCCTCGCATTCGGACGATCACGAGGTCGAATCGGTCGGCGCCGAAGACGCGCTGGAAGAAGTGCGCAACCGCCGCAAGCCGGTGCGCCGCCAGTACAAGATCCAGGAAGTGATCAAGCGCCGGCAGATCCTGCTGGTGCAGGTCGTCAAGGAAGAGCGCGGCAACAAGGGCGCGGCGCTGACCACCTATCTGTCGCTGGCCGGCCGCTATTCGGTGCTGATGCCGAACACGGCGCGCGGCGGCGGCATTTCGCGCAAGATCACCAATGCGCAGGACCGCAAGCGGCTGAAGGAAGTGGTCGCCGATCTCGAAGTGCCGCAGGGCATGGGTGTCATCCTGCGTACGGCCGGCGAAAGCCGCACCAAGGCAGAGATCAAGCGCGACTACGAATATTTGATGCGGCTTTGGGAAAACGTCCGCAATCTGACGCTGCAATCCACGGCCCCTGCCCTGGTTTACGAGGAAGGCAGCCTGATCAAGCGCTCGGTACGCGACCTTTACAACAAGGATATCGACGAGATCCTGGTTTCCGGCGAAGAAGGCTACCGCGAGGCCAAGGACTTCATGCGCATGCTGATGCCGAGCCACGCCAAGGTGGTTCAGCCGTTCCGCGACACGACGCCGATCTTTGTGCGCAACGGCATCGAAGCGCAGCTCGACCGCATGCTGCAGCCGCAGGTGACGCTGAAGAGCGGCGGCTACATCATCATCAACCAGACGGAAGCGCTGGTCGCCATCGACGTCAATTCGGGCCGTTCCACCAAGGAGCACTCGATCGAGGACACCGCGCTTCACACCAATCTGGAAGCTGCCGAGGAAGTCGCCCGGCAATTGAGGCTGCGCGATCTCGCCGGCCTCATCGTCATCGACTTCATCGACATGGAGGAGAACCGCAACAACCGCTCCGTCGAGAAGCGGCTGAAGGATCACCTCAAGAACGATCGTGCCCGCATCCAGGTCGGCCGCATCTCGCATTTCGGCCTGATGGAGATGTCGCGCCAGCGCATCCGTGCCAGCGTGCTGGAATCGACGATGAAGCCTTGCCCGCATTGCGGCGGCACCGGCCATGTGCGCTCCGATTCGTCGGTCGCGCTGATGGTGGTACGGGCAATCGAGGAATTCCTGCTCAAGGATTCGCGCAGCCACATCACGGTGCGGACGCCGGCAGCGACCGCACTCTATGTGCTCAATCACAAGCGCGGCACGCTGGTGGAATTCGAGCACCGCTTCGGTGTCACCATCACCATCGAAGCCGATGATACGGTCGGTGCACAACACTATGCCATCTTCCGCGGTGCGCTGGCCGAAAAGCCGGAAGGCTTCGTCGAGGCGCGCACCTTCCCGGCCTATGTCGAGCCGGAAGAACCCGAGGACGAGATCGTCATCGAGGAGGAAGACGAGGCACCGGTGCAGGCCGAGCAGCCACGCCTTGCGCCGCAGCCGCAGCAGCCAAGGTCCGGCGAGGACGGCGAAGGCCGCGATCGCAAGCGCCGCAAGCGCCGCAGACGGCGGGGCGGCAAGGATCGTGAACACGGGGATCGTGAACACGGGGATCGTGACCACCGGGACCGCGAACATGGCGCTGCTGTGGAAGGTGCTTCCGTTTCGGCGCCGACAGACGATGCGTTGGTAGCCGCCGGCGACCAAGGCGCCGAAGCGGGCCGTGAAGCGCCGGCCGGTGTTGCCGAAACGGCGGAAGCGGCGGACGACGGTCACGGCAAGAAGCGCCGGCGCGGCAAGCGCGGCGGCAAGCGCAATCGCCGTGAAGACGGCGAGGACAGCGTCGAAGCCAGCGCCGGCGAGCCAGCCGCCATGACGGAAGGTGCCGTGTCGGAAGCAGAGCCCGTGACCGGCGAACCGGAAGGTGCCCCGCCGGCGGAAGAGCTTGCGGTGCTTGCTCCGGCGAACGACGACATGCCGAGCGCCGAAAAGCCGAAGAAGCCGCGCCGCGCCGCCAAGCCGAAGAAGGTTGCGGCGGAAGCAGTTGCCGAGATTGCGGGCGCCGAGACATCGGCTGCCGAGGCCGCCTCAGTGGCTTCCGGCGAGACCCCCGCGCCGGTGTCGCCGGAGACCGAAGTGGCGGCTGCCGAGGAAACGCCGAAGGTCCGGCCGTCGCGGCGCAAGCCCGTACCGGTGGATGCTCCGGTCGTCCCGGTCGTCTCCTCGATCGTTCCCGACGAGGCAAAGACCGAGGAAGCAAAGGCCGAAGACAAGCCAAAGCGTGCCGGCTGGTGGCAGCGGAAGGGTTTTTTCTAAGCCTTTGCGTGCATTAGCCAGACTTTCTGATTGGAAAAGTCCCGCGTCGCCGATCGGCTGCGCGGGATTTTTTTGCCCCAATTGCAGGCGACGACACTATGGTGCGAAGATCGACCAGTTCATTATCTTCGCCAGTTTTTCCAGCGCGATCGAGCCCAGCCTGGAATTGCCGTTGGCATTGAGGCCAGGCGACCAGACGGCAAGCGAGGCGACGCCCGGCACGATTCCCAATATGCCGCCGCCAACGCCGCTCTTGCCGGGAATGCCGACGCGGAAAGCGAAGTCGCCGGAGCCGTCATAGTGGCCGCAGGTCAGCATCATCGCGCCGATGCGGCGCGCGCGCTCTGCCGAGACGACGGAATGCCCGGTCGCCGGGTTCTTGCCGCCATTGGCGAGGAAGCGGCCGGCCAGGGCCAGTTGCCGGCAGCTCATGGCGATAGCGCAATGGTGAAAGTAAACGCCCAGCGCCAGTTCCGGCGCATGGTGGAGATTGCCGAACGATTTCATGTAATTGGCAAGCGCGAAATTGCGAAAGCCAGTGGCGCGTTCGGACGCCGCGACCTCACGGTCGACGATGATCGTGTCGTCATCGGCCAGGAACTGGATAAAGCGCAGGATCTCGCCGATCGCCTCGCGCGGCTGATGGCCGGCAAGCAGGATGTCTGAGACCACGATGGCGCCGGCATTGATGAATGGATTGCGCGGAATGCCGTTCTCGTGCTCGAGCTGGACGATCGAGTTGAACGGATTGCCCGAAGGTTCGCGCCCAACCCGCTGCCACAGCGCGTCGCCGACATTGCCGAGCGCCAGCGTCAGCGTGAACACCTTTGAGATGCTCTGGATTGAAAACGCCTCGTCGGCGTCACCCGCGGTCAGCACGCGGCCGTCATTGGTCACCGCGGCGATGCCGAATTTTTTCGGATCGATCTTGCCGAGCTGGGGAATATAGCTGGCGACGTCGCCGCGATCGGTACGCTCCGCCATTTCGGTGGCGACCTCGCGCAAGGCCTGTTCAAGCTGGGGCGCCTGTTCAAGTTGAGACGCCTGTTCAAGCTCCGGCATCGTCGCCCCCCGCTACTTCAGCCAGCGTTCGATACGCGCCATCGCCTCGACCATGTCGTCGTGGCTGCCGGCGTAGGAAAAGCGCATCGTGCGATGGCCCTGCAGCGGGTCGAAATCGCGGCCGGGCGTCGCCGCCACATGCGCCTCGGCCAGCATCCGGCGCGCAAACGCCATGCTGTCATTGGTGTGCCTGGTGACGTCGCAGAAGGCGTAGAACGCGCCGTCCATGGGCGCGGCCAAAGCAAAGCCGAGCTCCGGCAGGCGTTGCATCAGGAGCTCGCGGTTCCAGGCATAGCGCGCCTTCACCGCTTCCAGCTCTGGCGTCGCCTTGAACGCCTCGATCGCGGCAATCTGGGACAGCTCGGGCGGCGAGATGTAGAGGCTCTGGGCGATGCGCTCGACCGGCCGCACCAGCTCCTGCGGCAGCACCATCCAGCCGATGCGCCAGCCGGTCATGCAATAATATTTCGAGAAGGAATTGATCACCGTCACATCCGCGCCGAAAGAAAGCGCGGTCGTGTCTGGCGCCGCATAGGCCAGCCGGTGATAGATTTCGTCCGAGATTACGGCGATGCCGAGCTCTTGCGCCGTCTTGACCAGCGCCTCGAGATCGCCGGCGGGAATGACCGCGCCGGTCGGGTTGGCCGGGCTGGCGAACAGCACGCCCTTCAGAGGTTTTTCGCGATGCGCAGCTTGCAGGTGCTCGGCATGGAGATAGGCGGCGCCGTCCAACTCGATCTCGGCGATGTCGATGCCGAGCGCGGCCATGATGTTGCGATAGGCCGGATAGCCGGGGGCGGCGATGGCGACGCGATCGCCTGGATCGAACATCGCCAAAAAAGCAAGGTTGAAGGCAGCCGACGATCCGGTGGTGACAGCTATCCGCTCGGGCGAAACGTCAAGCCCGTAATGCTCGCCATAATGCGCCGCGATCGCCTTGCGCAGACCGGCGAGGCCCAGCGCGTCGGTATAGCCGATGCGGCCTGCTTTCAACGCATTGGCGGCCGCTTCGCGAACCCCGGCCGGCGCCGGATCGGAAGGCTGGCCGACGGCCATGGATACGACCGGCAGGCCCTTGGCTTTCAGCCGATTCGCCTCGGCCAGGATGTCCATGGCGTGGAACGGTTCGACCGCGCCGCGGCGCGAAAGCGAAACAACCATTTTTCAATCCACCACACTTGTCCGCGCGTGCCGGCCATGCTGGCCGCGCCGCACAAATGCCCGATTGGTGTGGGGATCACAAGTTCGGTAAGTTTAGGCTGCTGACTTTTCATCCTTCGCCCACTCGTCTACCAGTGGACCTGCCATGTTGAGCCGACCCAAATCGACGATCGCCAGGACAGCGCGCGCTTTCGCGACGCTTGCGCTTGCCGCGGTGGTCGCCATGGCCGGCTCGGTCGATGCATTTGCGCAGAATGTGCCGGTGGTGCGCGATGCCGAGATCGAAGCGCTGGTACGCGACTACGCGCGGCCGATCTTCAAGGCGGCCGGCCTATCGGGCGACGCCATCAACATCGTGCTGGTCAACGATCAGAGCTTCAACGCCTTTGTTGCCGGGCGCCGCATGTTCATCAATACCGGCGCGCTGATGACGGCCGAAACGCCCAACGAGATCATCGGCGTCATCGCCCACGAGGCCGGCCATATCGCCGGCGGGCATCAGCAGAAACTGCGCGAGCAGCTCGAGCGTGCCAAGACGATGGCGATACTGGCGACGCTGCTTGGCGCCGGCGCCATGGTTGCCGGCGCCACCAGCAACAGCCGCGGCCTCGCTGGGGCCGGCATGGGCGTGATGGCCGGCGGCGGCGAGATGGCGCAACGCAGTATCCTAGCCTATCAGCGCACCGAAGAGATGACCGCCGACCGTTCGGCAATCGCTTATCTGAATGCAACCGGCCAGTCCGGCATGGGCATGCTGAAGACGTTCGGCCGTTTCCAGAACGCATTGTCGCTCTCTGGCGCGCAAGTCGATCCCTATCGCATCAGCCATCCGATGCCGCAGGAGCGTATCGCCAATCTCGAAGTGCTGGTGAAGCAGAGCCCTTACGTCGATAAAGTCGACCCGCCGGCACTGCAGCAGCGCCACGATATGATGCGCATCAAGATCGCCGCCTACATGCAAGGCCAGGCGGCGGCGTCACGATTGATGCGCAAGAACCCCGGCAGCCTCGCCTCGCGCTATGGCGACGCGCAGATGACCTATCTTTTCGGCAATCTGGCTTCGGCGCTCACCAAGACCAACGCGTTGATCAAGGAACAGCCGAAAAACCCGTATTTCCAGGAATTGCGCGGCGACATCCTGATGAAGGCGAACCGGCCGAAGGATGCTGCCGACGCCTATGCCAAGGCGGTCAGCCTCGATCCGGCGCGATCCGGGCTGCTGCCGGTCTCTTACGGCCAGGCGCTGATGGCCATCGGCACGGCGGATTCGCTGAAGAAGGCGGTGGCGCAGATCAACACCGGCCTCGGACGGGATCGCGAAAACGCCGACGGATACCGCTATCTGGCACAGGCTTACGGGGAACTCGGCAACATCCCGGCCGCCGAGCTTGCAACCGCCGAAGGGCATTTCTATTCCGGCGACTACAAGAATGCGAAGATCTTCGCCATGCGGGCGCAGCAGAGCATGAAGCGGGGCGAGCCGGGCTGGCTTCGCGCGCAGGACATTATAAACTACGCACCATCAGGTAAGAAGAAGTGAACCTTTCGGACGCAGGCTGCGATACAGCCAAAGCGAGCGGACCAGAACACGGGCAAGAGGATCGAGGATCATGACCAGGGCAATTCTGCTGGGCACTACCGGAGTGGCAGCGGCTCTCGCCATGCTGGCGTTCGGCTTCGTCGCCGGCAATCCGCAGATGGCGAAGGCCGGCACGGCGCAGCTTGCCCAGACGGCGTCCTCGGATACCAAGCTCGACCGCACCGAAGTCGAAGGCATCGTCCGCGACTATCTCCTGAAGAACCCGGAAGTGCTTCTGGAGGCACAGCAGGCACTCGAGGCCAAGCAGAAGGAAGAACAGCGCGTCGCCAGTCTCGGCGTCATCAAAGACGCCAAGGACCAGATCTTCAATTCCTCCTTTGACGGTGTTGTCGGAAATCCGAACGGCAAGGTCACCATCGTCGAATTCTATGATTATAATTGCGGCTACTGCAAACGCGCCATCGAAGACATGCGCGCGCTGACCAAGGCCGATCCGGACCTGCGCTTCGTGCTCAAGGAATTCCCGATCCTCGGCCCGGATTCGCAGAAGGCGAGCGTCGTCTCGATGGCCTTCCACTTGCTGAAGCCGGAGAAATACGGCGAATTCCACAACGCGCTGCTCGGCGGCCAAGGACGCGCCACCGAGGCGGCGGCAATCAAGGTGGCGCTGTCGCTCGGCGCCGACGAGACGGCGCTGCGCGAAAAGATGAAGGACCCGAGCATCACCGAGGCCTTCTCCAAGACCTATGATCTCGCCACCAAGCTCGCAATCACCGGAACGCCGTCCTACGTGGTCGGCAACGAGGTTGTGTTCGGCGCGCTTGGCCAGGAAGTGCTGGCCGAAAAGATCGAGGCGGCGAAGGCGGCGCTCTGATTAGCGTTCGGGTTTCGATTAGGGCTACGGGTTTCCGGCGCGGGCCGTTTTCCGGCTGTTGTGGACGGAGAAAGAACGCACTTGCGCTCTTTTCGCCAGCGTCTATGCCCATTATAGAGGGTCCGGCGCGCCGGCTTAGCCGCGCCGGGAAAGGTCGGCATTTTTTGAAAACGGTTTTCGTCCTGAACGGCCCCAATCTCAACGCGCTCGGCAAGCGCGAGCCGGGCATCTATGGCGGCAAGACGCTTGCCGCGATCGCCGACGACTGCAAGCAGGCAGGTGCCGCACTTGGGCTGGAGATCGATTTCCGCCAGTCGAACCATGAGGGCGACCTCGTCGACTGGATCCAGGAGGCCGCCGACAAGGCCGCCGCAATCGTCATCAATCCGGGCGCCTACGGCCATACCTCGATCGCCATTCACGATGCCATCCGCGCCGTCGCGCCGCTGCCGGTGGCTGAGGTGCATCTCTCCAACATCCACGCGCGGGAACCATTCCGCCACGTCTCCATGGTCGCGCCGGTCGCCGTCGGCATGATCTGCGGGTTCGGGCCGCTCGGCTACACGCTGGCGCTGCAGGCGCTGGCTGCACGCCTATGACCGGCCAACAAACAGAAGGCTCGAAAATGTCGATAAAGAAGAACGGTGTTGACCAGCAGCTGATCCGCGATCTGGCGGGCATACTGAACGACACCAACCTGACCGAGATCGAGGTCGAGCTGGGCGATCTGAAGGTGCGCGTCTCGCGGCAGGCGCCGGCCGTCCATGCTGTCGCCGCAGCGCAGCCGGCCCACGCGCCGGCAGCCGCGCAGCCCGCGGCAGCCGCCGTGCCGGCGGCGCCCGACGTGTCGAAGAACGCCGTCGCCTCGCCGATGGTCGGCACAGCCTATCTGGCGCCGTCGCCCGACGCCAAGGCGTTCATCGAGGTCGGACAGAAAGTCAAGGAAGGCCAGACGCTGCTGATCATCGAGGCGATGAAGACGATGAACCAGATCCCCTCGCCGCGCGCCGGCACGGTGACGGCGATCCTGTTCGAAGACGCGCAGCCGGTCGAATATGGCATGCCGCTTGTCGTGATCGAGTAGAGCCGGGAACAGGCGAAAGATGTTCCAGAAAATCCTCATCGCCAATCGCGGCGAAATCGCCCTCAGGGTGCTGCGCGCCTGCAAGGAGCTCGGCATCCAGACGGTGGTGGTGCATTCGACCGCCGACGCCGACGCCATGCATGTGCGTCTCGCCGACGAGAGCGTCTGCATCGGCCCGCCGCCGTCGCGCGACAGCTATCTAAACATCCACCAGATCGTCGCCGCCTGCGAGATCACCGGCGCCGACGCAGTGCATCCCGGCTACGGTTTTCTGTCGGAGAACGCCAAGTTCGCCGACATCCTCGCCGCGCACAACATCACCTTCATCGGCCCGACCGGCGACCATATCCGCATTATGGGTGACAAGATCGAGGCCAAGCGCACGGCAAAGCGCCTCGGCATCCCCGTGGTGCCCGGCTCCGACGGTGCGGTCACCGAGGACAAAGAAGCCAAGCGCATTGCCGCCGCGATCGGCTACCCCGTGATCATCAAGGCGTCGGCCGGCGGCGGCGGGCGCGGCATGAAAGTGGCGCATAGCGAGGCCGACCTCGAGGTGGCGCTGCAGACGGCACGCTCGGAGGCGGGTGCGGCCTTCGGCGACGACGCCGTCTACATCGAGAAATATCTGCAGAAGCCGCGCCATATCGAAGTGCAGGTGTTCGGCGATGGCGCCGGGCGCGGCGTGCATTTCGGCGAGCGCGACTGCTCGCTGCAGCGCCGCCACCAGAAGGTCTGGGAAGAAGCGCCCTCGCCGGCGCTCAATGCCGAGGAGCGCGCGCATATTGGCGGCGTCTGCGCCAGGGCGATCGCCGATCTCGGCTATTCCGGCGCCGGCACCATCGAATTCCTCTATGAGGACGGCGAGTTCTATTTCATCGAGATGAACACGCGCCTGCAGGTCGAACATCCGGTGACCGAGGCGATCACCGGCATCGATCTCGTGCACGAGCAGATCCGCGTCGCCTCGGGCGGCGGGCTTTCGGTGCGCCAGGAGGATATCCGCTTCCACGGCCATGCCATCGAATGCCGCATCAACGCCGAGGATCCGCGGACCTTCACCCCCTCGCCGGGCACCATCACCCACTTTCACACGCCGGGCGGCCTCGGTATCCGCGTCGATTCCGGCGTCTATTCGGGCTACAAGATCCCACCCTACTACGACAGCCTGATCGGCAAGCTGATCGTGCACGGCCGCAACCGCGTCGAGTGCATGATGCGGCTGCGGCGCGCGCTCGACGAATTCGTCGTCGACGGCATCAAAACGACGCTGCCGCTGTTTCGCGACCTCGTTGGCAACGCCGACATCGCCAATGGCGACTACGATATCCATTGGCTGGAAAAATACCTGGCCGAAGGCGAGTGATACAGGGGCGAAGCGATGACTCGTCCCTACGCACCCGGTTATCGCATCCCGACCGACCTTTTGCTCAAAGCCTATGCCTCCGGCGTCTTCCCGATGGCCGAAAGCGCCAATGACCCCGAAGTATTCTGGGTGCGGCCGGAGACGCGCGGCATCATTCCGCTCGACGGGTTCCACATACCGAAAAGCCTGAGAAAGACGATTCGCAAGAACCTGTTCGAGTTCCGCATCGATTTCGACTTCGAGGCGACGATCGAGGCCTGCGCCGAAAGGCGCGAGGAACGCCGGTCGACCTGGATCAACGCGCCGATCCGCGAAGCCTATATCGAGCTGCATCGGATGGGCCATTGCCATTCGGTCGAGGCCTGGCACAACGACCGGTTGGTCGGCGGGCTCTACGGCGTATCGCTCGGCCGCGTGTTTTTCGGCGAGAGCATGTTCGCCAGGGAGACCGACGCGTCAAAGGCCTGCCTGGTTCACCTCGTCGAACGCCTGAAGGCGCGCGGCTTTGCACTGCTCGACACGCAGTTCACCACCGAGCATCTCAAACGCTTCGGCGCAATCGACGTGCCGCGCGGCAAATACGAGAAGATGCTGGCCGAGGCGCTGAAGGGCGAGGCCTCGTTTTTTCCATAACCTGGAATGGCTCATCATTTCAAAGAAACGCAATTCCGGACGGCAAGCCGTTCACACTCTTCCTGGAATTGCTCTATCGGCCGCTCAGCTTTTTGCTGCCGTCGGCAGCGGCGTCTGTGCGTGAAACATCATTTTCCAGCCATTGACGCGGTGGACATAGCCAGTACTGACCAGCGCCGCATAGGCTTCGCCATTTTGCCGGGTCGCACGCGCCTCGTAGGTCAGCATGACGATGTCGCTGCCCGGCTCGATGATGCCCTTGAGGTCGATGTCGAGATCGCGCCAGCGGTTCGGGTCCGTGGCGGTTTCGGCCAGATCGGTATTGCTCATCACCCGCGCCATCTGCGGGAAGGCCACCAGGCATTCGGTATCGGCATTGGCCTTGAAGTAGTCGGCGTCGCCGCTCCAGAATCCCCTTTCGATGTCGAGAAGTTCGTTCTTGTTGGCCATCATCATGGCAACCTCCTCCGTAGAGAGGCACCAACGCTCGGGGAACGCGGCGGTTCCGCGGGGCGCGGTATCCGCCGCGCGCTGACAGATTCTAGTTGGTTTTGGGGGCGGCGGGTGCCGGCACGTCGGACTTCTGCTTGCAGCCCTTCAGCCAGATATCATAGACGGCATGCTCGACGGCGTTGATCCCGGGGCTTTCGGCAAACATCCAGCCGGTGAAGATACGGCGTATCTTCCGGTCGAGCGTGATCTCGTCGACCTCGACGAACGAATCCGTCTTCGGCTCTTCGTTTTCGGGCCGTGAATAGCAGATGCGCGGCGTCACCTGCAAAGCGCCGAACTGCACCGTCTCGTCGATATAGACATCGAAGGTGATGATCCGGCCGGTGATCTTGTCGATGCCGGCGAATTCAGCGACGGGATTGGTGAGGCGTTCGGATACTGCCGGTGCTGCAGGCGCCACCGACGCGTCAGGCGCAGGCGGCGCCAATTCCTGCGCAGCAGCAAGCGCCGCCATGGAAGCGAGAACGACCGCGGTTAATCCGCCCGTCAAAATTCGGCTGAACATGCTCATGCAAGGTCCGGTGATTTGCGCCCGGGTGATTCTCTTAACGCCAAGGCTAGTTGCTGCTGTCGGATCAGCAAGCAACTAAACAGTAATTGTGGCGACAAAGGACCGCCCGCGTGGGGACCGCCTCCGTGGGGGACTGCGGCCTGTCGCGGCGATCGATCACGAACCGGGCGTCCAGGCGTCGTAGTCGCCCGTCACCTGCGGACGATGCCGGTTGGTCAGCACCGAGCCCTTCGGCCGATAGGCTGCGGGGCTGCCGGTGAGGTTCGGCACATGCGGCTTTTGCCAGTCGCGTGGCTTGTAGTCTTCGCTTGGCGGCGGAACGTCTACACGGTGATGGATCCAGCCATGCCAGCCGGGCGGAATCGCCGAGGCTTCCGAATAGTCGCGGTAGATGACCCAGCGGCGGGTGCGGCCTTCCGAATCGACGCCGCCCTCATAGTAGACGTTGCCGACCTCGTCCTGCCCGACCTTCTTGCCATGCCGCCAGGTGTGAAAGCGCGTTCCCAATGTCTGGCTGTTCCACCAGGTGAAAAACTGCAGAAGGAAAGTCTTCATCCAAATCCTCGTGGCAAGTCCTTGTGGCAAGTCCTCGCGGCGGCTGCGGCGCCTGTTCCTGCTTATGGCGTCACGGCATTGCGAAGGCAAGGGTCTTGCCGCAACCGGCGAGCAAAATGGCTGACGGAAAAGCGATACGTTCACGCTATTTTCGCGGCCGTCCGAAGCAGATCAAATAAGTTGTTGGTAACCTTACGCAGCGTTATTCTAGCAGTTGATGCTTCGTTGCCTAGGACGGCAAATGAGAGGGGTTTATGTCATCGCTGGCGCGCACGGCCGGTCGCGCATTGCCGCAGGTCGTTGAGGCGATCTACGATTCGATTGCCGACGTCGACCGCTGGCAGGCGACACTCGAGGCCATCTGCAATCTGGCGGAAGGCCGGCTTGCCATGCTCGCCGTCATCGACACGATCAGCAGCTCTGCGCGGTTTTCGGTGTCCTGCGGCGATCCCGCAGTTCTTGAGCCGTTGAAGCATGACTACGGCTCGCAAGTACCGTTCTATGCGGCGGTTCCCAAGATGGAGATCGACGTGCCCTTCACCGTCGATTCGATCTACACCCTGCAAGGCCCGGATACGCGACAGAGATGGCTCGAAAGCCGCATCGTGCGCGAATGGGTACAACCCAACCGGCTGGATGATTTCTTCTGGGTGGCGTTGATGAAGCGGCCGACCCGGATCGGCACGCTAATGGTGGTGACCGACAAGGACAGACGCCAGATTTCCCGCGAGGATCTCGAGCTTGTCTGCCTGCTGGCGCCGCATGTGCGGCGCGCAGTGACCATCGGCGACCTGTTCGAGGCCGAGCGGCGAAAGGCCGAAATCTTCCGTTCCATCATCGAAAGCCTCGACCATCCGGTGCTGATCGTCGCCGAAGACATGACCATCATCTTCGCCAACCCGTCAGCCGAAGCGCTGCTCGCCGAAAACATTTCGGTCGCTTGCGTGCGCGGACAGCTTTCATTCACCTATGCCAACGCCAATGCCGCAATCGGCCGTGCCGTCCATCTCGGCACGCGCGACGAATTCGCACTCGGACCTTGCGGCATTAACATTCCGCTGGCCAAGACGGCTGTTCCGGCGGTGGCCCATGTTATGCCGCTGGCGCGGCGTGAAATCTCGACGCGCATCTCGCAGCGCGCCGCCGCAGCGATCTTCATCGCCGCGGCCGGTTCGACACCGACCCCGGCGCTGGATGCCATTGCGGCGCTGTTCGGACTGACCGCGGCAGAAAGGCGAGTCGCCGGTCACGTTGCCGCCGGCCTGACGCGAAAGGAAATCGCCGCGGCCGGCGGCGTCTCGGACGGCACCGTCAAGTCGCAGTTGGCGACGATCTTCGACAAGACCGGCACCGGCGATCAGCGCGAGCTCGAACTCTTGATGCGCGAATTGTCACCGCCGTTGCGCTCCAGTTGATTTGCGCAGATTCTCGAACCGGCGGTGGTCCAAAGGACTCGGTCGGTAAGTTTTTCAAACTTTGACACCATCGTCGGCAAAATCTGGGAAACGAAACCCGGCATCGTTGCAATTCGGCCAAAATCGTGGTGCGGTCGTTCGCGGTCCAGAAACGCGGCACTCTGCTCGGCTGGAAAGAAAATGGTTTCTGGCGCGGATCTCGATCTTTGACACCGACATCTACCGAGCGGCTGCTCCCCTACCTCTTTTTGCTTGGGCTGATCGTAATCGCAGTCGCTTTCCGGCCACTGCTGCCCGTCGACGAAACGCGATATCTCAGCGTCACCTGGGAAATGTATCTGAGCGGACAGATCTTCGTCCCGACCATGAATTTCGCGCCCTATCTGCAGAAACCGCCGCTGCTGTTTTGGCTTATCGACCTTGTCTGGAAGATTTTCGGCGCCAGCCGGCCGGCCGCGATGCTGGTCATCTTCGCCGCCTCCTCGCTCGTCATCTGGCTGACGACGGCTTTGGCAAAGACCCTGTTTCCGGGCCGCGACGACATCGCACGGCGCATCCCCTGGCTGGTTGCTGGAAGCTGCGTGTTCGTCATCTATTCGACGCTGATCCTATTCGACCTGTTGCTGACGGTCTTTGTGCTCGCCGCGCTGTTGTCGTTGATTGCCTTTGCCCGGAGCGGCAATCGCTGGCAGGCCGTTCTGGCCGGGCTGTTCATCGGCATGGGCGTGCTGACGAAAGGCCCGGTGGTGCTGATCCATATCGGCGCGCCCATCCTGTTCTACCCGTTCTGGCGCGACCGACGGGCGGGACTGACGACACCGAACTTCCTCGCTGGAGTGGGCCTGGCAGTGCTTGCCGCGCTGATTCCGGTGGCGATCTGGCTGGTGCCGGCGACGATCCTGACAAAGGGCAGTTTCGTCTATGATCTGGTCTGGAACCAATCGGCGGGGCGCGTCACCGGCAATTTGCGCAATTCGCACGGCCGGCCGTTCTATTTCTATCTGCTGCTGCTGCCGGTCATGTTCATACCGTGGATCTTCATACCCGAGGTCTGGCGGTTGAAGCTGCGCACGCGGATACGCAGCCTGATCGAGACGAAGTCGCCGGATCTGCGCGCCTTGCGCCTGCTGTCGTTCTCGTTCGTTGCCGTGTTGCTGGCGTTCAGCGCGATATCCGGCAAGCAGCCTCACTATGTCGTGCCGATGTTGCCGTTCGTGACCATCCTGTTCGGCTATTTCATGGCGGAGATCCCGCTCGCCAGGCTGAAAAGCTCGGCCGTCGTCATGCTTGTCATTTTCGGCATCGGCCACGCGGTGGCATCGGCAACCGCGTTCAAACGCTATGACCTGACGCCGCTCGCCAACTTCATCGACGAGCGAAAGGATGCGGACTGGGCCGTGGCTTTCGACTATCAAGGCGAAGTCGGCTTCCTGGCCGGGTTGCAAAGGCCGTTCGAAAGCACCGACAAACCGGAAGAATGGCTTGGCTCGCATCCCAGCGGCTATGTTATTGACAAGGTTTCCAAGGATCCCGGCACTGCAGGGCAAATCGCGTTCCGGCTTCGCGTCGAACGCGGCTATCTCGTCGTGCTGAAGGGACAGCATTGACGATCGTCACCGGTATGCGAGTTCGTCCCCCGCGCGGGAGATGAAGGCGTTGCTGCTTCGTGGTTCCATCGCTCGATAGAACCGGGAGGTATTCATGCGCAAACTCATCTCGACGACGCTTTTTGCCTTATCGCTCGCTGTGGCCGGCCTTGCCGCCGGTCCGGCATGGAGCTTCAAATGTCAGTCCGGAACGATCGGGCAAGGCAGTTGCTCCTGCTCCGGGACCGCCGACTGCACCGATATGCGGCATTCCAAAATGTGCAAGGGCGACCTGAACTGCGGTTCGGGCAAGTGCTCCTGCACGGCTGCATTGGTAGTCGACCCCGGCCCGAAAACCCCCAAGCCCAAGGTCGTCGCGCCGAAGGCGACAACCAAAGGCGTCGTGAAGCAGTAGATGTCCGACCCGAAAGGACGGCGGCTCGACGTCGCTGGGCCGGCCCGATGTTTCGCGGTTCATCCCCCGTGCGGGCGATGAACCGCTATCGAAGAAGTGCTGGCGTCTAGCCGGAGGGTGGTTTCCAACCAGAGAGCGAGGATACCATGTTGAAAACCTGCATGATGCTGTTCTTCTGCCTGATGGCGGCCACCGCGGCCGCCCAGCCGCCGCCTTCGGGGCCGCCGGTTCCTAGTGCGGCACTTGCCCCATGCAACGCCACACAATCGAACAGGCCCTGCAAAGCCGAACTCGGCGTGTTCCTGATCACCAACACCGTCCGCAACCTGGCGCAAGCCAAGGTCGACGCCACCAACGCACAGCTGGCCGCCCAGGGACGATCGTCGCGCGCATCGATCGAATCGCTGAAGCAATGGCGGCCGTCGCGCTTTGCGACGCAGATGCTGAACCAGCCGAACAGCTGGTTTGTCAAAGTTCCTTACATCCTGACCATCAAAGTCTCGATCCCTGTGACCTCCGACCGCCACATCGGCATTCCCATAGACGTCAACGTCTTCTGCAGCGGCTGGCAGACCGATTCCAGCCAGGTCATCATCCGCTCGCAACCCGGCCCGGCGAGCTTCGAGGGCGGCAACATCCTCGAGGACGTTTTCAACGTCGGCAATTACATCGACGCGCAGGTACGCAACTCGTTTTCGGCACCCCTACCGGTGACGACGCCGGTTCCAAATTCGAAATGCTCGGCAATAGACGGCTCCGATGCCGGCACGCAGGCTACCGGCGATGATCTCATCTTCTGGACGGTGCCGCGGCGCAACCTGGTGGTGACGGACGCCATAGCCAAGCCGACGGTTGAAGTCACCTTCGACAGCCTCACACGCCTGTCAGCCCGCGACTTCCACAACAATGTCGTCTATGCGGAATCCGAGGCTATAAACCTCAACCTCTACGCCAATGAGGACGGCCTTCAGAAGGCGCTGACCATGCGCGAAGGCGACGCGGCTGCGCTGAACCTTCCCGCAGTACGGCTCGACGCGCGAAAATACGATTCGCTGGTCGTCATCGGCAATGTCGACCAGCCGCCGAACGATCCCAGAGACAGCGCCTTCGCAGTAGCGGCCAAGACTGCGGGATTCGATGCCGGTTCCAAGATCATGCTGATCCCGAAGTGGTATTCGAGGCCGCCGGACCAGTTCAATCCCAAGCCTACATGGATCAGAGTTCCCGCCTATGAGCTGCACTATACGGTGCGCTATCTCAACAGCGGCGAGCTGGCCGTCGATGGTGGAACCAGTACGGTCCGGCCCCCAAAAGTCGCCGTTCCGATAAAGACGCTCATCAAGCCGAAAACGCCCTGACGCGGCCGCTCGCGGATGGCGGCGGCGGTTCAGACCGCTGCCGCCATCCCCCGCGCGGCAGATGCGGCAGCGCTGGCTTCATGGCCTGATCTTGCGGGAACAAACCCGCCGCTGCGCCACGAGCGAGCGGCGCCATCGATGGAGGTGCACGATGCTGCACTTTCCCCACACCATGCCCGCCGTCCGGATCATTGCGGCAATCTCGCTGCTTGCCTTCCCGAACTTCCTGCCGCCGGTCACGATCCCGGCGAACGCGCTGCCGGTCAGCCAATCCTGCCGGATCACCACCTATTACAAGACGGCGGCAAAGGCGACGGAGGTTGGCGTGCGCTCGACGTGCCAGGGCGTTAAAAAATGGGGCGTCACCTCGAAATATTACGAGGTCGAAAAGATCGAAGCCGCTACGCCCCCGCACACGTCGGGCGGCGGCGGCAGCCTGCCGTGCGAGTTTCTCGCCGCCGGCTGCTTCAACCTGCCCGTGAAACGCAACTGAGCGCCAGGCGAACGAGCTAGCCGATCGCCTTCTCCAAAACCAGCGCCGGCAATCCTGAGGCGCCGCCGCAATCGGCCGTGTTGCCGGCGGGCGTGAACCCTCTCGAGCGGTAAAAGGCAACGGCCGGAGCACTTGCTTCCTCGACCTCGACGCGCAGCGTTCGGGCCTCCGGAAAGCTGGCCTCGATCTCGTCCAGCAGGGCCTGGCCGATGCCTTGCCTCTGCCAGGCCGGATGCACGTAAAGCTGGTTCAGCATGACGACCCCGGCATCCGTCGTGGCGGCCGCGAAAGCCATGCCACCGATGCTTTTGCCGTCGTCCGCGACCAGGAATTCCGAGTTCGGTCGTGTCAACCGCGCTTTGAGCGCGGCGATCGAATGCCATTCGTCGGTGATTTCGGTGACCCGCGCCGCGCCGTAGATGGCGTCATAGGTGGCGTGCCATGTCTCCACCAGCAATGCGCGCACCGCCGCAAGATCGCGCTCGCTGGCGGTGCGGACGAACATCCTATTCGATCCCGAGCTTGGCCTTGACCAGCTCGTTGACCACCTGCGGGTTGGCCTTGCCGCCGGTCGCCTTCATCACCTGGCCGACGAACCAGCCGGCCATGGTCGGCTTGGCGCGCGCCTGTTCGACCTTGTCCGGGTTGGCGGCGATCACCTCGTCCACCGCCGTTTCGATAGCCCCGGTATCGGTGACCTGCTTCATGCCGCGGCTTTCGACCAGCTGACGCGGATCGCCGCCCTCGTTCCAGACGATCTCGAACAGATCCTTGGCGATCTTGCCGGAGATGGTGCCCTCCTTGATCAGATCGATGACCGCGCCGAGCTGATCGGGCGAAACCGGAGCATTTTCAATACTCTTGCCGGCTCTGTTCAACGCACCCAGCAAATCGTTGATGACCCAGTTGGCGGCAAGCTTGCCATCGCGACCAGCGGCCACCTTCTCGAAATAGTCGGCGACCGCCTTTTCCGATACCAGGATCGAGGCGTCGTAGGTCGACAGGCCGAGCGAGGAGATCAGCCGTGCCTTCTTGGCGTCCGGAAGTTCAGGCAGGTCCTTTGCCAGCGCATCGACATAGGCCTGGTCGAATTCCAGCGGCAGAAGGTCGGGATCCGGGAAATAGCGATAGTCGTGCGCTTCTTCCTTGGAACGCATCGAGCGCGTTTCGCCCTTATTGGGATCGAACAGCCGCGTTTCCTGGTCGATCTTGCCGCCGTCCTCCAGGATGGCGATCTGGCGGCGCGCCTCGGAGTCGATGGCCTGGCCGATGAAACGGATCGAGTTGACGTTCTTGATCTCGCAGCGCGTGCCGAATTCACCGCCAGGCCGGCGTACCGAGACGTTGACGTCGGCGCGCAGCGAGCCTTCGTCCATGTTGCCGTCGCACGTGCCGAGGTAGCGCACGATGGTGCGCAGCTTGGTGACATAGGCCTTGGCTTCATCGGCGGAGCGCATATCCGGCTTCGAAACGATCTCCATCAGCGCCACGCCGGAGCGGTTGAGATCGACATAGGACATCGTCGCATGCTGGTCGTGCATCGACTTGCCGGCATCCTGCTCCAGATGCAGGCGCTCGATGCCGACCTCGATATCCTCGAACTCGCCCTGCCGGTCGGGGCCGACGGAGACGATCACCTTGCCCTCGCCGACGATCGGTTGCTTGAACTGCGAGATCTGGTAGCCCTGCGGCAGGTCGGGGTAGAAATAGTTTTTCCTGTCGAAGACCGATTTGTGGTTGATCTGGGCCTTCAGGCCCAGACCGGTACGGATCGCCTGCTTGACGCATTCCTCGTTGATCACCGGCAGCATGCCAGGCATCGCCGCATCGACCAGGCTGACATTGGCATTGGGCGCGGCGCCGAAAGTGGTCGAGGCGCCGGAAAACAGCTTTGCCTGCGAGGTCACCTGCGCGTGGACCTCGAGGCCGATGATGATCTCCCAGTGGCCGGTGGCGCCGGGAACCAGGCGCTTGGCGTCGGGCGTGCGGGTATCGATGATGCTCATAAGGGCCTGCATATTGGAATTGCGGATATGCGGAACGCATATTTTGGTGTGCAACTTCGCTAGTGCAAACCGCTTCGCGAGACAAGCGCCAAGCCGCAGGTGCCGACGCGGCACAGGCCCGCAGCTGCCGCGATGGACTGCTATAGCAGCTTGAAAAATTCAAATGGCCGGCAACCCGGCCGCCGCCGCCTCATGCCGTGGCGATATAGGCCCTGATCTCCTCGGCCTCGCGCTCGACATCCTCGATGCGCCGCTTGACCACATCGCCGATCGACACGATGCCGTCGAGCAGCCCGTTCTTTTCCACCGGCAGATGGCGGAAGCGACCCTTGGTCATGATCTCCATCACCTCGTTGACGGTGTGGTTCTCATTGCAGATCTTCACCTTGGGCGTCATCGCCGAGCGGATGGCAAGGTCGAGCGCCGCGGCTCCCTCCTTGGCGAGAACCCGCACCACATCGCGCTCGGAAAGAATGCCGACGATCTTGTGATCGCCGTTGGTGATGACCAGCGCGCCGATCCTGTGTTCGGAAAGCATGCGGATGGCTTCGCTGAGCTTTTCGTTCGGCCCGAGCGTCACCACGTCGTGGCCTTTCGCCTCGAGAATTGCCTTAACAGTCATGGCGTCCTCCTCTGCATTTCCTGCCGGCTCCTGCCCTGGCCGGCTTTCCCTAGGATGAACATGGTGCGCCGCGATCGGTTGCTTTTCAAGTGCGGAGGTCTCAGCTCTCCGGCTCCTCCGTCTGCCGGGGCACCTGCTCTCGCCGATCAAAAAACCGCAGGCCGAAGAAGCCGGCAACAAAGCCGCCAATATGGGCTTCCCAGGCGATCTGGCCGTCAATGCCGGGCGCCAGGCCGAAGAGGCCGGTCGCCAGGTTGATCACCATCCACATGGCGAGAAAGGTGACGACGCCGCGCGAGCGGAGGACCGCCGCCATCGGTAAGGGCCGGCCAGCGAAGGCGGCCCTGCCCGACGAGCGGTCGATGCGGAAGCCGTAGCGCGCCGCCGCGCCCATCATGCCGGAAATCGCGCCGGAGGCGCCGACCAGCGGTGCGTCGCCAAGCGGGTGCATGGCCCAGAACAGCGCCACCGCCGCCAGTCCGGTGGCGGCGAAGAACAGGCTGAAGCGCAGCGCGCCGAAGCGGTTGGCCAACGGTGAGCCGAAGGCCGCAAGCCACACCATATTGATGGCAAGATGGGCAAAGCCGCCATGCAGGAAGGCATAGGTAAAAGGGCTTGAAAACGCGAAGAAATCCAGGTCGAAGCGGCCGGAATAGCGAATCGGCACGAAGGCAGCCCGGACAAGCAGTTCGAAGTCCTGGTCGTCGGTCAGCCAATAGACCCGGATCAGATGGACCGCGACGCAGATGCCGATCACCGCCAGCACCACGGGCGGCAGGTTGAACACCGGCTCGCGGCGCTGCTCCGGTTCGCGGGCGACAGGCCCACCCTGGCCCTGCTCGATCTCCGGTGGGCTTTCTGGGTCACTCATATGGCTTGCACTCAGTCGCTGGATTGGACTTCGCGAGCATGTAGATCACGGCCAACCGAATCACAAACGGCGAATCAGCAGGCCCGAATCGAAAAAGAAGCCGTCCAAGGTTTCCCTTGAACGGCTGGTCGAGCCCCCTTGCTCCCCCTGAACTCTTGACTGAAGTGCTGCCGATCGTCGCAAAACGACCGCTTCTGGAGTGGTTTTTGTGTGCCACAGGGCTGGCAGGCGCGCAACGTAAACTAGTTGTTAACCTTAACCGCCCCGACCCGTGAACAAGTATTAACGATGCTGGCACGCATCCTGCTCCGCAACGCATGTAGGTCTTCGGAGGGCGCCCTTCTGTTCACCGATAGGACATCTGAAGACAGAATGCGCGGAGCAGCATTAGCATGAACCAGACCGGATCGATCACGCTGTTCCATTATTGGAACCGGTTGCGTGACGGACGCCCTGCCCCGAAGCGCTCGGAAGTCGAACCGGCCGACATCAAGTCGCTGCTGGCCGACACGTTCATCCTGGAAAAGGACACGCGCGGCGAAGCGGTGTTCCGGCTGGCCGGCACCAGGCTTTGCGCAGTCTATGGCCGCGAACTCAAGGGGTTTTCATTCCCTTCGCTGTGGCGCGAAAAGGACCAGCGGCTGATCTCGAAGCTCACCGACGGTGTCTTCGACCTGAAATCGGCAGCCCTCATTACCTATGAGGGTTTCAGCCGCAATGGCCGCTCCAACAGGTTTGAGCTGCTCGCGTTGCCGCTCGACGGCGGGGTAGAGAGCCCGCGTTGCCTCGGCGTGATAAGCGCCGTCGAAAAGCCCTTCTGGCTGGGCGCCGACCCGGTTTCCGACGCGTTGATCGATTCGATCCGTGTCGTCGATCCCGACAAGGAGCCGATGTTCCTGAAGAACCGGCCGGCGATAGAGGTTCCCTCGCTCGCCCCGTCGGAATTCGACCCGCCTGAGACGATTTCGGCGCTCGGCCAGGCCCGCCGCATCCGTCACCTGGTCGTCTTCGACGGCGGACGCGAGGAATGATGCCCAAAGCTTAAAGCAACAGCGCCGGATTTTCCCCTTTGTTAACCTGCTTTGTTGTAGTTTTCCGCTGAAATTCCCCGCATCCATGCGCGGAATGCCGAACGGGGTATGGCAGTGATGAGGTCAGCGGCGGTCGACCATGCACCGTCCCAAGCTGAAAGGCGTAACTTTCAGCGCGTCCGCGTGAAGATTTACGGACGCTTCATGCTGGAAGACCGCACCGAACATCCCTGCCAGGTAGTCGACATGTCGCCCGGCAACGTTTCGCTGCGCACCGAGCGCGCCGGCCTGGCTGGCGAAAAGGTCATTGCCTATATCGATCATATCGGACGCATCGAGGGCGTCATTACCCGCACTTTGCAGGATGGCTTTGCGATGACCGTCATCGCGTCGGAGCGCAAGAGGGACAAGCTCGCCGCGCAACTGACCTGGCTTGCCAACAAGCACGAGCTCGACTTGCCGGAAGACCGCCGCCATGAACGCGTCGCGCCGCGCAACCCGACGAGCGTGCTGCAGCTTGCCGACGGACGCCAGTACCAGTGCCGCATCATCGACCTGTCGCTGTCGGGCGCGGCGATCGAGATCGACGTCAAGCCGGCCATCGGCGTCCAGGTGACGCTGGGCACCATGCGCGGCCAGGTGGTGCGCCATTTCGAAGATGGCATCGCCATCGAGTTCGCCGTCATCCAGCGCCCCGAAACGCTTGATACCGAATTCAGCTCACCGCGCGGCTGACGCGGAAGCGTTAGCGCCATCGGGAAGCGAGGCTGGCGACCTTCGCGCCCCCTCGTCCCGCCATCTTAGCTGTTCGAACGGGGCGACGAAGCATGGGAACGCACCCGGCTGGAATCCATAAACAATTCTATACTTAATTGCATCAAATTTTATGTTTATTCTATTGTTGTTTTACTTAATGTCTACTTCGCGCTTTTGCGTCAAATAAATCCAGCCGTGTCATTGTCTCCTCAAACGGGGAGACGGAATAATGAACAGGATGAGGGGCAAGCTGTTGCTGGCGGCAATAGCGATGCAGCTTTTCGGCTGGGGGACTGCAAACGCGGCGGAGCCGGCCTTCATGCACACCGGCGGCCGCACCACACAGCCGGTCGGTCACTACGAATTGTGCCAGCAGTTTCCGCGGGAATGCAATCAGAGGACGCCTGACCAGGCACCGGTCGAGCTCACCCGCAAGCTGTGGGCGACGATCGTCAAGATCAACAATTCGGTCAACAGCAAGGTCGCGCCGCGCACCGACATGGAAATGTGGGGCAAGGAGGAAGTCTGGTCCTTTCCCAATAACGGCTTCGGCGACTGCGAGGACTATGCGCTGGAAAAGCGCCGCGAGCTGATGAGCATCGGCGTGCCGGCCGGCGATCTGCTGATGACGGTCGTGCGTCAGCGCAACGGCGACGGCCATGCTGTGCTGACCGTGCGCACCAGTCTTGGCGAGTTCATCCTCGACAATCTCCAGCCCAAGGTGCTGTCCTGGACCAATACCGGCTACACCTATCTGAAGCGCCAGTCCGACCGGAATTCCGGCGCCTGGGTGACGATCAACGACGGCCGCTCCGACGCGGTCGCCAGCGTCCGCTGAGGACGCCAATGCATGTCGCCCAAAAGCGCGTAGCGGTTTTGGGATAACGACATGCATAAAACAGAGGTTAAGTGCGTCGCATGACTTCGCGCTTTAGGAGAAACCCGGTCGAGTCCCCACCCTCCCCGTCCCCAACGACCGGGTTTAAGGAGCCGGCCCCGTCCCCGGGCCGGCTCCACCATTTCCGGCGGAACAACATCTCGATACAGTTATCTCGGCTTTGCCTCCAACTGCGCTTCGTCATCCAAGCTGTCTCACGATCGTTTGTGGGATACGAGCTGCCGTTTGCCGTCGAAACGCTGTTACTTGCCCCTGATACGGAACGTGTCGACAAAGGCGGAAAACGCCGGAGAGGGATGGCGTCGGCTTGGATAGTACAGGTGGTAACCCTGGAACGTCGGGCACCATTTGGTCAGGACTTCCTGAAGAAGGCCACTCTCAATGTGTGGCAGGACGAGTTCGCGCGGTAGATAGGCCAAGCCCACTCCGTCAAGCGCGGCCTGGATCGCCGGCCCCATGTTGTTAAGCGTCAGTTGCCCCTCGACCCGAGCACTGAACTCGCGCGCTCCTTCCCGCAATTCCCATGCATAGACCGATCCTGACGTCGGCAGCCGGTAGTTGATGCAGTTATGGTCGGTCAGCTCCTGCGGCGTCTGCGGCGGTGTCCGGTGGGCGAAGTAGCGGGGTGAGCCGACGACAGTGTAGGTCACGTCGGCTCCGATGCGCACGGCTACCATGTCCCGGGCAATGGACTCGCCCAGCCGAACACCGGCGTCGAACTGGCGCTCGACGATGTTGGTGAAGGCGTTATCAACCACCAGCTCGACATTGATATCGGGGAAGTCGCTCAGGAACTTTGGCAGCCGGGCGCGGAAGACAATGTCGACCGAATCGTCGGTGCACACCAGGCGAATGTTGCCGGACGGCCTGTCGCGCAGGACGCCGAGAGCGCTGACCTCAGCCGCGATGCCTTCGAAATGCGGTTCGATGCCTTCCTTGAGGCGTTGACCGGCCGCCGTCGGGGCCACGTCGCGCGTGGTGCGAGACAGAAGACGGACGCCAAGCCGCGACTCCAGCGACTTGATGGTGTGGCTAAGAGCCGAAGGAGTGACGCCGAGCTTGGCGGCTGCTCGGGTGAAGCTCCGCGTCCGGGTGATCTCCAGAAACGCGCGCATTTCGGCGAACTCGTCGCGTGGCATTGATGAGCCTCATTCACAACCACATCAAAATTATACCCGCTAGTCGCATTTGGCCAGCCCGACTACTTAATTCGGGAACGGACAGGAGACTGCCTTATGACCATTGAACTCGCGCTGGGCGAGGCCGCCGCTGCTGACAGCACGACGACCCCATGGTCTGCGGTGGTCTGCCTGTCGCTGCTGACCTTCCTTCTAGTCGGACTGGAGTTCCTGCCGGTGAGCCTGCTCACCCCGATCGCTCAGGATCTGGCCGTCTCCGAGGGTCAGGCCGGCCAGGCAATCGCGGTATCCGGATTCTTCGCCGTGGTTACCAGCCTCTTCGGCAACTCGCTGTTGCGAAACGTCGATCGACGGACGGTGGTTCTGCTCCATACGGCAGTGCTGGCCGCATCGAGCCTGGCGGTGGCGGTTGCTCCCAACTTCCTGGTCTTCCTGGCCGGGCGGGCGCTTGTCGGCATCGCGATCGGCGGTTTCTGGTCACTGTCGACGGCCATTCTGGCCCGCTTGGCCCCGGGACCCGACCTGCCCAAGGCCATTGCCTTGCTCCAGGGTGGCACTGCGTTCGCATTGGTGATCGCCGCGCCCGTCGGCAGCTTCCTCGGATCGCTGATCGGATGGCGGGGAACCTTTTTCGTCACTGTCCCCATCGGCCTTGCGGCGCTCGTGTGGCAGTTGGCCGTTCTCCCGAAGATGCCACCGATGGAGGCCGCCTCGGTGTCGAGCATGTTCCGCTTGCTGCGGAATCGCAGATTCGCCATCGGCATGGGCGCAACCGGGCTCGCGTTCATCGGGCAGAACGCGCTCTCGATCTACCTGCGGCCGTTTCTGGAAAACGTGACGGGCCTCGAGGTCAACACCCTCTCAATGGCTCTGTTGGGCGTCGGCCTCGGCGGCCTGGCGGGACTGTCGATCATCGGCCTCATACTCCGGCGGCACCTCACAGCCGTGCTGATCGGGCTGCCGAGTGCACTCGCGGTCTTCGCTCTACTGCTGATTGCCTTTGGACCGTTTGCACGCGCCACGGCCGGCCTGCTGGTTCTTTGGGGACTGTTCGCGACCCCGATCCCGGTGGCGTGGAACACCTGGATGACCACGCTCATCCCTGAAGACCTGGAGGCCGGGGGCGGACTCCAGGTCGCCCTGATCCAGTTCGCGATCGCGGGCGGCGCTATCGCGGGAGGCCTGCTGTTCGACGCGGCCGGCTGGTGGAGCGCCTTCCTTCTCGCCGCCGTCCTGCTCACGGGTTCGGCCTTGCTCGCCGCCTCGGCCGGCCCCCGCACCTGAACTCTTTCAATTCTTGTCTAGGAGAATCTCATGTCCGAAGGAATCGAGAACAAGGTCGTCGTCATCACCGGTGCCAGCAGTGGCCTCGGTGAAGCGACGGCACGCCATCTTGCCGCGCGAGGCGCTTCCGTGGTCCTGGGTGCACGCCGGTCACACCGCATCGACGCGCTTGTCCAGGAACTGACCGCCGCTGGGCTCAAAGCCAAGGCCGTCACTACGGACGTCACCGACGCCGGCCAGGTCCAGAACCTGGTGAACACGGCGGTCCGGGAATTCGGCCGCATCGACGTGATGCTGAACAATGCGGGCCTCATGCCGTTGGCCCCGCTCGAACGGCTCAAGATTGACGACTGGGACCGGATGATCGACGTCAACATCAAGGGCGTCCTTTACGGCATCGCGGCCGCACTTCCGTACATGAAGGAACAGCGATCGGGCCACATTATCAATGTCTCGTCCGTATACGGCCATGTGGTCGACCCGGGTGCGGCGGTCTATTGCGCCACCAAGTTCGCCGTGCGTGCGCTGTCCGAGGGCCTGCGGAAAGAGGTGAAACCCTACAACATCCGCACCACGGTGATCTCGCCGGGCGCTGTCACCACAGAGTTGCTTGAGCACATCAGCGAGAAGGATATCCAGCAGGACACCAGGGACTTCGTGAGCAAGATCGCCGTGGGGCCAGATACGTTTGCCCGCACGGTCGCCTTCGCGATCAACGAGCCGGACGATGTCGATATCAACGAGATCTTGTTCCGGCCGACCGCCCAGCCGGTTTGACTTGGAAGGGGCTATGCTTTCGGTATCCCAAGGCCGGCTCCACCATTTCTGGATCGGCTAGACCTTCTTCAGCCCAGCCCTGAATCGCCTGCCGTTGGCCACATAATGCGCGGCCGAGGCGCGCAGCCTGGCGATTGCGGCTTCGTCGAGCGTCCTGACGACGCGCGCGGGCGAGCCGACGATCAGCGAATTGTCGGGGAATTGCTTACCTTCGGTGACCAGCGCGCCGGCCCCGACCAGCGAGTTGTTACCGATCTTCGCGCCGTTCAGCACGATGGCGCCCATGCCGATCAGGCTGTTGTCGCCGATCGTGCAGCCATGCAGCAAGGCACGGTGGCCGATCGTGCAGCCTTGGCCGACGGTCAGCGGAAAGCCCGCGTCGGTGTGCATGATTGTGTGCTCCTGCACGTTTGTGTCGGCGCCGATGACGATCGGCTCGTCGTCGCCGCGGATAACGACGCCGAACCAGAAGCCGGCATTGCGGCCGATCCTGATATTGCCGATCAGCGTGGCGTTGGGCGCGATCCAGTTGCTGTCGGCGTCCTCGAAGGCGGGCGCTTTTCCGTCAATCGCGTAGATCGGCATTGCTGTCTCCAGATCGTCTCACACCGACAAGCTGCCAGACCCTAGAAGCGAAGCCGCCCAGGACGCAATGGCGATCACCACCATGCCCAGCGCCAGCGCCCAGATGGTCGCCGTACAGCCGCAGGAGATCAGCCCCAGCACCGAGATGCGACGCTCGCGCCAGGCGTCCAGCGCCTCGTTGGCGAACATCAGCGGCCCGGCGCAAGCCGTCGCCGCGAGCGAGCGCAGCATGTGCTTCGACGATACATAGGGCTGGACGAAGGCAAGCTTGCGGCCGGCGATCAGCTCCATCGCCGATCCGGCCAGGCCGCAAGCCGTCAGCCCGGCCATAAAACTGAATATGATTTGTTCGACCGGCCCCATCTTTACCCTCCGTTTACCATAAAATCGCACAGTCGCCTGCAAAAGCTGCGTAGCAAGAGCCGTGCCGCGCCGAAATGTGCCGCTCAGGCACACCCGACGGGACGGTAAACGAGGGCCGCGATGAAGCAGGCAGCCGCCACGGAGGGCCCGCAACTCAGCGTCGTCGATTCGACGCTGATGAAGCGGGTGTTTTATGCGTTCGCGACGCTGGCGCTGCTTTCCGTGGCGATCAGCCTCGGCGGCAAATGGTTCGGCCGCTCGATCGCCATGCCCGGGTACACCGACGACACCACGGTCCACAAGGTCGTCATCGGCAACAACATCATCGCCGTGCCGGCCAATGTCATCCGCTTTGCCCAGGCCCGGCGCGACGGCATCGCCTCACGGCTTGACCTCTATCTGCGCTATCCCGAGATGGACGGCTACAGCGAGGCTGCCCGCAACGACTTCAACCACACCGGACCCAGCAAGGACATCGTCTTCCTGTCGTTCGAGCCGCAGATGATGTCGCGCGACATGAGCGGCCGCTTTGCGCCGATCTACAGTGCGCTGATTGCCAAGCCGGGTACGCCCGGCCCTGGCGGCACGACGCTTTACGCCTTCAGCGAAAAATCGGGCTATCTCAACGAAGTGCTGGCGGTCGCCGACCGCCCCGGCAAGGATCCGTTTGTCGCACGCTGCCTGAGCGGCCCGAGCGCGGACGAATCGCTAGCGCCCTGCGAGCGCGACATCCTGGTCGGCGACAATCTCAGCCTCACCTACCGCTTCCCCCGGGAATTCCTTGGCGACTGGCAGGCGCTCGACGCGGCGATTTTGGGCGAGGCAGCGCGTGTGCTGAAGACCGGGCGGTAAGCAACGAAACGAGCCGTTCCGTAGCGATACTTCGCGCCCCTCTCTGTCCTGCCGGACATCTCCACGAGAGGGTAGATCGGCCGTCATCTTGGCTTTCGCCAATCTCCAATGTTGCAGGAAGAGTGCAGCGCCAAGGCTGCCAATCTCCCCCCAAGTGGGGGAGATGGCCGGCAGGCCAGCGGGAGGCGCTGTCCCGCCGGCGTCTTGCAAGGTTCCGTACCGCCGCTGCGCTTGAGGCGTAGCGGCCAGCTAAATCTCCGGCTCAGGCCAGATCGATGTCGAGGATCGCCATCGAGAAATTATAGTCGCCGTCGTCCTCGTCCTTGAAGACGATGCCGAGGAACTCGTCGCCGACATAGACCTCGGCCGAATCTTCCTTGCGCGGCCGCGCCTTCACTTCGAGTTTGGGATTCTGGAAGGTGCGCTTGAAATAGGCGTCCAGCTTTCTGATTTCGTCCGGCTTCAACAGTCTTCTCCGATCGTCGCTTGCTAAAGTGCGTCGCGTCTGAAGAGATCGATGCGACGCGCTTTGAATCTTGCTTCATCCATGTCGCTATCCCAAAACCGCTGGGCACTTTTGGGCGACATGCATTGGTGAGCGCGCTTCTGGCACGTCGACAATGGCCATGTAAAGGCAAGCCGGCATAGGGGGCAGGAATTCAGCCCCTGCCCGAGCACTCAGATGTCGAAGCTGACGACGTGGTCCATCGTCTGCGATGGCAACAGCTGGTCCATCTGCCGCGACGGCTGATCGCAGCCGGTCTCGCCGACGACGCGGGCCGGCACGCCGGCAACCGTCTTGTTGTGCGGCACCGGCGACAGCACCACCGAGCCGGCCGCGATCTTCGAGCAATGGCCGATCTCGATGTTGCCGAGGATCTTGGCGCCGGCGCCGATCAGCACGCCGTAGCGGATCTTGGGGTGGCGGTCGCCGCCGGCCTTGCCGGTGCCGCCCAGCGTGACGCCGTGCAGGATCGACACGTCGTCCTCGATCACCGCCGTCTGGCCGACGACGAGGCCGGTGGCGTGGTCGAGGAAGATGCCCTTGCCGATGCGGGCGGCCGGATTGATGTCGGTCTGGAACACCGAGGACGACCGGCTCTGCAAATACAACGCGAAATCCTGGCGGCCCTGGTTCCACAGCCAATGCGCCAGCCGGTGCGTCTGGATGGCATGAAAACCCTTGAAGTAGAGCACCGGCATGATGAAGCGGTCGCAGGCCGGATCGCGGTCGTAATAGGCCTGGATGTCGACGCGCACCGTCGTCGACCAATCCTTGTCGTCGGCCGCCATTGCCTTGAATGTCTGGCGAATGAGGTCGGAGCCAATGTCCTGGTGGGCGAGGCGCTCGGCCAGCCGGTGAATGACCGCTTCTTCCAGGTTTTCCTGGTTGAGGATGGTCGAATAGAGGAACGCCGCCAGCAGCGGATCGCGGTTGACCGCTTCCATCGCTTCATCGCGGATCGAACGCCAGATCGGATCTACCGGCTGCACCATGGTGGGACGAGAAATCGTAACGCTGTTCATCTGATGTCTCCGGCCATCCAATGTCTCGGCCATCCACTGTCTCGGTTGCGGCTTGCCTATTCTCCGGCCGCACCTATAAGCCAGATCATAGCACGGGTGAACTCAATTTTCCTTAGTGCTTCGTCAAATGGATTTGGTTGGCGGAATTTCAAGCAGCCATGGAAAACGCAACCTTGATCGACGAGACCCTGAAGCGCGAGCTTTCCGCGCTCTATGAGGCCCAAGATCGCCACTACCACGACCTTGGCCATATCGAGGCGATGCTGGCGCTGGCCAATGATTACAAGGCGTTGCTGCACGATCCTGAAGCAGTCGAAGCGGCGATCTGGTTCCACGACGCGATCTACGACAGCCGCGCCAAGGACAATGAGGCGAGGAGTGCCGCACTTGCCGAGGAGAAGCTCGCCGGCCGCGCCGACGCACAACGCATCGGTCGCATCGCGGCGATGATCACTGCAACTGCCAGCCACGAATTGCCGCCCCTTGGCGATCAACATTCGGTTCGTGACGCGGCGCTGTTCCTCGACATGGACCTGGCGATCCTGGGTGCCGCGCCCGACGTGTTCGACGCCTACGAACAGGCGGTTCGCCGCGAATACCAGTGGGTCGACGAGCCGATGTGGCGGGCCGGCCGTGCCGCGGTCCTGAAGGGCTTCCGCGCGCGTCCGCATATCTTTCACAGCGAGGAATTCCGCCGGCGCTTCGAAACGCGGGCCAAGCAAAACATTGCACGCTCGCTCAGGGCGCTCGACAATCGCCCAGGCGGATCGTAGGTCGACGCGTCGCTCGCTGGCCCGCCGGAGGTTTGCCCGAAATCAGGTGAATGCGCCAAAAGTCGATGCCATTCCCCACAACATGAACACCCCAGCCGCCAGCGACGCACCATTGACCACGATGCCAGCCAGGCCGAGCACACGATTGTCGTTTGGGCGACCAACGGCCATCAACCCGAAGACCACTCCCGTAAGATGTGCCAAAGGCCCGGCCAGAAAAAATACCGCAGCGAAGAAGCCCGTCGCACTGTTCTGGAGCAGCGGAGACGCGTCGCTCGGCATTGCTATCAACGCGGTGATCGCCATCGCCCCTGCCGCTAAAGCAGCCAGCGCTAGAGCACGTCCTGTTTAATCCGGTTCATATCCTGCGGCTTTGAAGTAGTTGGCGCATTCGGCTGGGGTGAAGAGGTCGACGACTGCGCCGACCGCGTCCCA
>NZ_JAMYUV010000038.1:0-54120 GCF_040323405.1 Mesorhizobium sp. M0048
CTCGTGTCCTCGAATGGCATCCCGAACCCCCCAGCGCAAAGCGCGCCAAACTGTTCGCGATGTCCTCGCACACCTGTTCGCGATGTCCCCGGTCCAAACACCCTCAAGGGGGGGAGAGCGCGAGCCCTCAAACATGCACCGCCCGCCCCAGCGCCTTCAGCGCCGCTTCCTGAAAACCCTCGCCCTGTGTTGGATGGGCATGGATCGTTCCGGCGATATCCTCCAGCGTCGCACCCATCTCCAGCGCTAGGCCAAAGGCCGTAGATAATTCCGACACGCCCTGGCCGACGGCCTGGATGCCCAGCACCAGATGGTTGTCGGCGCGGGCAACGACCCGCACGAATCCGTCCTCGCCCAACTTCGTCATTGCCCGGCCATTGGCGGTGAAGGGAAACTGTCCGACCTTGATCTCGCCACGCGCCTTGGCCTCTTCCGGCGACAGGCCCGCGGTGACCAGCTCCGGGTCGGTGAAGCAGACAGCCGGGATCGCTCGTCTGTCCCAGCTGCGCTTGTGGCCGGCGACGATCTCGGCGACCATTTCGCCTTGCGCCATCGCCCGGTGCGCCAGCATCGGCTCGCCAGTGACGTCGCCAATGGCAAAGATACCGCGCATCGAGCTGCGGCACTGGTCGTCGATGCGGATGAAGGAGCCGGCCATGTCGAGGTCGATCTGCTCCAACCCCCAGCCTTCGGTCACCGGCTTGCGACCGACCGTGACCAGGACCTTGTCGGCAGCGATCTTGCCGTTCTTGCCGCCATTCGTCTCGACCAGCAGCGCGTCGCGCTTGGTGGACAGCCCCTTGGCCTTGGCGTTCACGAGCACCTCGATGCCGAGTTCGGCCAGCCGCTTAACCACCGGCCGGGTCAGTTCCGCATCATATTGCGCCAGCACGCGCGGCAACGCCTCGACCACGGTCACCTTGGCCCCCAGCTTGGCAAAGGCGATGCCGAGTTCCAGACCGATATAGCCGCCGCCGACCACCGCCAGCCTCTCTGGAACTTCGCTCAGCGCCAGCACCTCGGTCGACGAAATAACCGGTCCGCCGAACGGCAGCGATAGCAACTCGACCGGCGCCGAGCCGGTCGCAATCACCACCGTTTCGGCGCGGATCACCTGGATGCCGATCTCGGTGTCGACGGCAACGGTCTTGCCGTCGCGAAACGTCGCCCAGCCATGCACCGTCTTCACGCCAGCTTTCTTCAGCAGGCCGGCAACACCGTTGTTCAGCCGGCTAACGATCCCGTCTTTCCAGGCCATGGTGGCGGCGAGATCAAGCGATGGTGCGGCGATCGCAATACCGAGCGGGCTTTTTCCACCCGCCATGTGCGAGAGCTTCTCGAACTCCTCGGCCGCGTGGATCAGCGCCTTGGACGGGATGCAGCCGACATTGAGACAGGTGCCGCCCGGTCTGCCGAACTCGACGATAACCGTATCGATGCCGAGCTGCCCGGCACGGATCGCGCAGACATAGCCGCCCGGACCGGCGCCGATGACCAGCAGCTTGCAGGAGATTTCCTTCATGGCGATAGGCTCTTGTTGGCGAAGAAAGACCCCCTCATCCGGCCGCTTCGCGGCCACCTTCTCCCCGCTGGGGAGAAGAGGCTAGCGCCGGCGCTGGCGACCTCCTCTCCCCTCGGGGAGAGGGTAGCGATGCGGAGGCCGGGTGAGGGGGCCGTTGCGACCGTTCTCATTACCTCAGTCCACAAAAATCAACGCGGGCGTCTCTAGCAGCGTCTTGATGCGCTGGATAAACACCGCAGCGTCCCAGCCGTCGACGACGCGATGGTCGAAGCTGGAGGACAGGTTCATCATCTTGCGCGGGATGAACTGGCTGCCGTCCCATACCGGCCGCACCATCATCTTGTTGACGCCGACGATCGCCACTTCCGGATGATTGATCACCGGCGTCGTCGCCACGCCACCCATGGCGCCGAGCGAAGTGATGGTGATGGTCGAGCCCGAAAGCTCGTCGCGTGTCGCCGTGCCCGACCTGGCCGCCTCGGCGAGCCTGTTAACCTCGGCGGCGCAGTCCCAGATGTCGCGCGCCTCGGCGTGCTTGACCACCGGCACCATCAGCCCCGCAGGCGTCTGCGCCGCGATGCCGATATGGACGCCGCCATGCTGGTGGACGATGCCGGCTTCGTCGTCGAACAGCGCATTGAGGTTCGGCTGGTCGGCAATGGCCTTGACCATCGCCCGCATCAGGAACGGCAGCAGCGTCAGCTTCGGCCTGTCCGCGCCCGGCCGCTTCTCCTTGTTGAGCGCGGCGCGCAAATCCTCGAGTGCGGTGACGTCGATCTCCTCGACATAGGTGATGTGCGGGATGCGCGACTTGGCCAGCGTCATCTTCTCGGCGATCTTTCGCCTGAGCCCGACTATCTTGATGTCCTCGACCGTCTCGTTGCGGGCAAGGCCAGGGGCCTTCGCGAGCTGCGGTCCGCGTGCCAGGAACGCGTCGATGTCCTCATGCCGGATGCGGCCGGCCGGGCCGCTCCCCGGGACCTGCCGAAGGTCGATGCCGGCCTCTTTCGCCCTGAGGCGGACGGCCGGCGAGGCCAGTGGTTTTTCGCCTTCCGGACGCGGCGCGCTGTTGACCTTGGACCTGGCGCCGTCATCCCCGGGCTTGTCCCGAGGATCTACCGACCTCTCGGAACTGATCGCGTCATATCCGTGTGGGACGGCAGATCCTCGGGACAAGCCCGAGGATGACGGCGCCAAATTGGGTAATGACGGCTCCAAGCCCGAGGACGGGCGAGCCCGCGCATCGTCAGGGGTACCCTCCGCCGTAACGTCTGCAAGCGTCGCGCCAACCTTGACGTTCCCCTCGCCGGCCACTTTCAACCTGACGATTGGCGCGCCGATCGCCACAGTGTCGCCGATCTCGGCGCCAAGCCAGAGGATCTCGCCATCGACGGGCGAAGGGATCTCGACCGTCGCCTTGTCGGTCATGACCGCGGCAAGCACGGCGTCCTCGCGCACGAGATCGCCGACCTTGACCTGCCATTCGACCAGCTCGGCCTCGGCGACGCCTTCGCCGACATCGGGCAGCTTGATGACATATTCGCCCATTGTCTTCCCCCCTCAGGCCTCCATCGTTTCGACGAGCGCGCGGCCTAGCCGGGCGGGACCGGGAAAATAGTCCCACTCCTGCGCATGCGGATAGGGCGTGTCCCAGCCGGTGACCCGCGCCACCGGCGCTTCCAGATGGTAGAAGCAGTTCTCCTGAACCAGCGCCGAAAGTTCGGCGCCGAAGCCGGATGTCAGCGTCGCCTCGTGCACGATCACGCAGCGCCCGGTCTTGTTGACCGAGGCGACGATCGTCTCGAGATCCAGCGGCAGCAGTGTCCTCAGATCGATGATCTCGGCATCGATGCCGGTCTCCTCGGCTGCCGCCTGGGCAACATAGACCATCGTGCCGTAGGCAAGCACGGTGACTGCCGAGCCCTGTCTGCGGATCACCGCCTTGCCGAGCGGCACCGTGTAGTGGCCATCGGCGACTTCGCCGAGCTGATGCTTCGACCATGGCGTCACCGGCCGCTCGTGATGACCGTCGAAGGGGCCGTTATACAGCCGCTTCGGCTCCAGGAAGATCACCGGGTCGGGATCCTCGATCGCTGCGATCAGCAGGCCCTTGGCGTCGTGCGGATTGGACGGAACCACGACCTTCAGGCCGGAGACATGGGTGAACAGCGCCTCCGGGCTCTGGCTGTGGGTCTGGCCGCCGAAAATGCCGCCGCCGGTCGGCATTCTCACGACGATCGGGCAGGTGAAATCGCCGTTCGAGCGGTAGCGCAGCCGCGCCGCTTCCGAGACGATCTGGTCATAGGCCGGATAAACATAGTCGGCAAACTGCACCTCGACGCAAGGCTTCAGCCCGTAGGCCGCCATGCCGATGGCCGCGCCGACAATCCCGGATTCGCTGATCGGCGCATCGAAGCAGCGGCTCTTGCCGTATTTCGCCTGCAGGCCTTGCGTGCAGCGGAAGACGCCGCCGAAGAAGCCGACATCCTCGCCGAACACGATGACGCGTTCGTCGCGCGCCATCGACACGTCCATGGCGTCGCGGATCGCCTCGATCATGGTCCGCCGCGGCATGGTCAGACCCCGGCCTGTTGGCGCTGGCGCCTGAGATGCGGCGGCATCTCGGCATAGACGCCCTCGAACATATCGCGCGCCGAAGGCTTGCCGCCGGCATGCAGCGTGCCGTGGCGCTCGGCCTCCCGCTGCGCTGAAATCACCGTGTCGAGAATTTCCGCCTCGGCCTGGGCGTGGCGTTCGTCAGACCAGACGCCGCGCTGGATGAGGTGGTTCTTCAGCCTGACGATCGGGTCGCCGAGCGGCCAGGCGTCGGACTCGGCCTTCGGCCTGTAGGCCGACGGGTCGTCGGAGCTCGAATGCGCGCCGACGCGGTAGGTGACGTATTCGACCAGCGTCGGCCCGAGATTGCTACGCGCCCGTTCCGCCGCCCATTTGGCCACCGCATGGACGGCGAGATAGTCGTTGCCGTCGACGCGCAGTGACGGGATGCCGAAGCCGAGGCCACGGGCGGCAAAAGTACCGGAGCCGCCGCGGGCGATGCCCTGGAAGGTCGAAATCGCCCATTGGTTGTTGACGACGTTAAGCACGACCGGCGCCTTGTAGGTCGAGGCGAACACCAGCGCCGAATGGAAGTCGGACTCGGCGGTCGAGCCGTCGCCGATCCAGGCGGCGGCGATCTTTGAATCATTGCTGATTGCCGAGGCCATCGCCCAGCCGACCGCCTGGATGTACTGCGTCGCCAGATTGCCGGAGATCGAGAAGAAGCCGTGCTCCTTCGACGAATACATGATCGGCAATTGCCGCCCTTTCAGCGGATCGGCCTCGTTCGAATAGATCTGGTTCATCATCGTGACCATCGGGTAACCGTCGGCGATGAGCAGGCCGGCCTGCCGATAGGTCGGAAAATTCATGTCGCCCCGCGACAGCGCCTTGCGAAAGGCGCAGCTCACTGCCTCTTCGCCGAGATGCTGCATGTAGAAAGAGGTCTTGCCCTGGCGCTGCGCCATCTGCATGCGCGCATCGAAGCTGCGCAGCGTCATCATATGGCGCAGCCCCTCCAGCAACTCGTCGTCCGAAAGCAGCCCTGCCCACGGCCCGACCGCCTCGCCAGCGCGGTTGAGCACGCGGATGATCGAGAAGGCCAGATCGCGGATGTCGCGCGGGTCGACGTCGATCTTCGGGCGCGGCACCGAGCCAGCTTTTGGAATGCTCACATTGGAGAAATCCGGCGTCCCGCCCGGCCGCACTTCCGGTTCCGGAACATGGAAGCGCAACATTCCGGCATCGGCCATGATCTCGGTCCTCCACTGTTGCCCGGCCAGGATATTTGCACACCGCCGGACCAGTGCCAATTCGCCGGGCGCGGCTTCGGGCCAACGACCGCGCCGGCCAGCACTCGTCAAGATGAAGATATGTCCGCGAAATTTCTTGTCGATCTTCCGCCGCCATGCGCAATTTGGCGAATGGTCCGGCCCGATCTGGCGCATGAGAAGGGATTCCTGCTGGCAAGATCCCTCTGTCGAGTTCCTTCCCGCCGTATAGGACAGAGGGGGGCGCTGTCCCATAGGCGTCTCGTCTCGATACAATCCCGCCAATCCCTCCGTTCACCCCGCGCGCGCGTCATGGTAATCAGTGCCCATGTCACAGAAGAAAGCATACGAAGTCGATGCATGGCTCGCGAAGCCGGATCCGCGCGTCTCGATCGTGCTGCTTTACGGTCCCGATCGCGGGCTGGTTGCCGAGCGGGCAAAGGCCTTTGCCGGCAAGACCGGCCTGCCGCTTGACGATCCGTTTTCAGTGGTCAGGCTGGACGGATCGGAAGTCGACCGCGACGAGGGCCGCCTGCTCGACGAGGCCCGCACCGTGCCGATGTTTTCGGAGCGGCGCCTGCTATGGGTGCGCAATGCCGGGGCCCAGAAGGCGCTTGCCGACGACGTCAAGGCGCTGACGTCGGAGCCCGCGCGGGACGCCATCATCCTTATCGAGGCCGGCGACCTGAAGAAGGGCGTCGGCCTGCGCGCCGTGGTGGAGGCGGCGGATAATGCCATGGCATTGCCTTGCTATGCCGATGAAGCCAGGGATATCGATACGGTCATCGACGACGAACTGCGCAAGGCCGGCATGTCGATGACGCTGGAGGCCCGGCAGGCGCTGCGCCGCAATCTCGGCGGCGACCGGCTGGCCTCGCGCGGCGAGATCGAAAAGCTTGTGCTTTATGCGCATGGCCAGGCCGAAATCGGCCTTGACGACGTCAAGGCGACGTCTGGCGACGTCTCAGGCCTCTCCTTCGATACGGCGGTCGACGCCCTGCTCGAAGGCAGGATCGCCGACTTCGACACCGCCTTTACCCGCCATTGCCAGTCCGGCGGCCAGCCCTTCCTGGTGCTTTCATCGGCGATGCGGCAGCTGCAGACGATCCAGGCCATGCGCGGCCAGATGGACGCCGGCGGCCGCAATGCCGCTTCGGTCGTTGCCGCGGCGCGCCCGCCGGTTTTTTTCTCCCGGCGCAAGCTGGTGGAGAAAGCCCTCGAACGGTGGAGCAGCGAAGCGCTCGGCCGCGCACTCAACCGCCTGCAGACGGCGGTCCTGCAGACACGCCGGCGGCCGGATCTGTCGATCGCGCTGGCACGACAGGCCCTGCTCGGCATTGCCGTGGAGAGCGCAAGGCTGGCGCAGCGAGCCTGATCTCCCTCCTCGAGGGGGAGATTGACGGCTTCAGCGATTTCGCCAACCGCCAATGTCTCAAAGAGAAAACGGCCGACGCAATGGCTGGCCTTTATTGACTCACTTAGTCTACTTCATTTGCCGGCTAAATATCGCGATCTTTCAGCAGCCTACCTACTCCCGCTTCAGCCTTCGGCAAAGCTCGTCAAGCTGCTCCAGCGTCCGGTAAGCGACGCTGATCACGCCGCCGCGCTGGTTGTGCTCGATCGTGACGATCATGCCGATCGTATTGGTCATCAATTTTTCCAGCGCTAGCGTGTCGGCATCCTTTTGCGGCGGCGCTGCGGGCTGGCGCTTTGCCGCCGGCGCGCCGACCGGCATCTGCGCCAGCGCCTCGGCCTGGCGCACCGAAAGCCCCTCGTCGATGATCCGCTTGGCAAGCCCGGCCGGGTCCTCGGCGGTCACCAGGGTGCGGGCGTGGCCGGCCGAGAGCGCGCCGTCGACCAGCATGTCGCGAATGACGTCGGGCAGCTTGAGCAGCCTCAGCGTATTGGCGACATGGCTGCGGCTCTTGCCGATCACCTGGCCGAGATCGGCTTGTGTGTAGCCGTGGTCGTCGATCAGCTGCTGGTAGCCCAGCGCCTCTTCGACCGGGTTGAGGTCGGTGCGCTGGACGTTTTCGATGATCGCCAGTTCGAGCGCCGTGCGATCGTTGACGTCGCGTACGATGATCGGGATTTCGGTCAGCCCGGCGCGTTGCGCCGCGCGCCAACGACGCTCGCCTGCGATGATCTCGTAACGGCCCGTTTGGGTTTTCGACGGCCGCGCCACCACCGGCTGCACCACGCCATGTTCGCGGATCGACTGGGCGAGGTCGGTCAGGTCGGCGTCGCCAAAATGCCGGCGCGGGTTTTTGGGATTGGGGCTGAGGAACTCGATCGGCACCTTGCCGTCGGCCGCCAGGCCCGGCTTTTCCGGTGCCGCCGGACGATCGATTTCGCCGATCAGGGCCGCCAGTCCCCGTCCCAGTCTTTTCCTCGAAGGGTCTTCGTTCATCATCCGTCCAGATCGTTTCGGTGTCGAATCGGCTTATTGTTTAGGCAGCACGCAATTTGCGCTCGCGGCGGATGACTTCCGAAGCAAGCTGCAGATAGGCCTGGCTGCCCGAGCATTTGAGGTCGTAGAGAATCGCCGGCTTGCCATAGGACGGCGCCTCGGAAACGCGGACATTGCGCGGGATGACGGTTTCATAGACCTTGTCGCCCATATGCGCCCGCACATCCTGCACCACCTGGTTGGCGAGATTGTTGCGCCCGTCGAACATGGTCAGCACGATGCCCTGGATCGTCAGGTCGGGGTTGATCGAGCGGCGCACCTGCTCGACCGTCTCCAAAAGCTGGCTCAGGCCCTCCAGCGCGAAAAACTCGCACTGCAGCGGCACCAGCACCGAATCGGCTGCAGCCATCGAATTCAGTGTCAGCAGGTTGAGCGACGGCGGGCAGTCGATCAGCACATAGCCGAAGTTGGCCGAGCGCTCGGCCGAAGCCCGTAGCGCGTTGCGCAGCCGCAGCACCCGATCCGGCGCCGAGGCGATTTCCATCTCGATGCCGAGCAGGTCGAGCGTCGACGGGACGATCGACAGGCCAGGCACCGCCGTCGGGATCGCCGCCGCTTCGAGATCGAGTTCGCCGGTCAGCACGTCATAGGACGAGACGGTGCGGTCGCGCCGGTCGATGCCAAGCCCGGTGCTGGCATTGCCCTGCGGGTCGAGATCGACGATCAGCACCTGTTCGCCTATGGCCGCCAGCGCGGTGGCCAGATTGATGGCAGTCGTCGTCTTGCCGACGCCGCCCTTCTGGTTGGCGACGGTGATGATTCGGGGGCCGTTCTTCATCATGGGTCTATGCCAGAAATTCATGCCAGAAATTCATTTGGGGTCGCCGGTCACAAGCCAGGATGCGGTCGCAAGTCGGATACTTCAAGAATGACGCCCTGCGCGTCGGTTGCACTGGCATGTTCTACCAGATCGAAAGACCATCGTTGAGCGCTTTCTGCCACTTCGGCGCGGTAATCCCGGCCTTTGTGAAACAGGCCATGCGACCCCTTGGTCAGCCACGGCGCCGTCAGGTCGAGCAAGTCGGGCAGCGAGGCGAGCGCCCTGGCTGTGACGATTTGCGGTGCAGGAACAAGAGGATAGCTATCGTCGATGCGGCGCGCGATGACCTTGGCGGGCAGATTGAACTGTCCGACGACCGTTTGCAGGAACGATGCTTTCTTCCGGTTGCTTTCAACAAGATCGATGCTGGCGCCTTCCCGCTCGGCGAGCAAAAATGCCAGCACGAGGCCGGGAAACCCGCCGCCCGAGCCGAGATCGACCCAGCGCTTCGCCTCTGGTTTGATTCGCGCCAGCTGCGCGCTGTCGAGGATGTGGCGGCGCCAGACATCGTCCTGCGTCGATTGCGCGGCGAGATTGATCCGGCGGTTCCATTTCTGGAAGACGGCCTCGAACGCGACCAGACGATCGAATGTTTCACGTGAAACCGGGCCTGCTGCCTCTTGCAGGTTTGCCCAGGACGCAGTGCTCACGCGACCTGCTTTCGCGCAGCCGCCTCGGCATTGCGCACATGCGCGACGATGATTGCCAGCGCCGCCGGCGTCATGCCCTCCATACGCTGCGCATCGGCAATGGAGCGCGGCTGGCGTGCCAGCATCTTCTGCTTCAACTCATTGGACAGGCCGGGAACAGAGGCAAAGTCGAGCGATTCGGGAATCAGCCTGCTCTCCTCATGCCTGATCTGCGAGACGTCAGCCTGCTGGCGGTCGAGATAGACAGAATATCTGGCTTCCGTTTCAAGACGTTCGGCCGTTTTGCTGTCGATCACCGCGAAAGCCGGCTCGATCCGCGCCAGCCAGGCGATGTCGACGCCAGGATAGGCCAGCAACTCATAGGCTGAGCGGCGGACGCCGTCCCGGTTGATTTCGAGCCCATGGCGCGCCGCCTCATTGGGGGTCATGGTGGTGCCGAGGGCGAGCTGTCGCGCTTTCTCAAGGTCTTGCACGACATTGTTGAACCGCTGCATCCGCTCCGGCGAGGCGATCCCCAGTCTCATAGCCAGCGGCGTCAGCCGCTCATCGGCGTTGTCGGCTCGCAAAGACAGCCGGAACTCGGCCCGCGAGGTGAACATGCGGTACGGTTCGGTGATGCCGCGGCTGGTCAAATCGTCGACCATCACCCCGATATAGGCTTCGGTGCGGCTGAGCACGATTTCATCGCTCGCCGAGGCCTTGCGCGCCGCGTTGAGGCCGGCGAGCAGTCCTTGCGCGCCGGCCTCCTCGTAGCCGGTGGTGCCGTTGATCTGGCCGGCGAGGAAAAGCCCGCCGATCCGCTTTGTCTCCAGCGTTGGCTTGAGCTCGCGCGGGTCGACATGGTCATACTCGATGGCATAGCCCGGCTGCAGCATGGTTGCCCGCTCCAGCCCCGGAATGGTCTTCAGCATGTCGAGCTGCACGTCCTCGGGCAGCGAGGTCGAAATGCCGTTCGGATACACCGTGTCGTCGTCCAGCCCTTCCGGCTCCAGAAAGATCTGGTGGCCTTCGCGGTCGCCGAACTTGACGATCTTGTCTTCGATCGACGGGCAATAACGCGGCCCGACGCCTTCGATTGACCCCGAATACATGGCCGACCGGCCGAGATTGGCGCGAATCAGCTCATGCGTGGCGTGGGTCGTTCGGGTGATGCCGCAGTGGATCTGCGGGTTTTCGATGCGCTCGGTGAGCAGCGAGAACGGCACGGGATCTTCGTCCGCCGCCTGGCTCTCCAGCGACGCCCAATCGATCGTCCTGCCGTCCAGCCGCGGCGGCGTGCCGGTCTTCAGCCGCCCGAGCTTGAAGCCGGCGCGGCTCATCGTCGCCGAGAGGCCGACGCTCGCCTGCTCGTTCATGCGGCCGGCGACAATCTTCTTCTCGCCAATATGGATCAGCCCGCGCAAGAAAGTGCCGGTCGTCAGCACCACGGCGCCGCAGGCGAGCCGGCGTCCATCCGCCAGCAGCACCGCCGCGATGCGCCCATTGTCGATTTCAAAATCGAGAACCTCGCCCTCGACCACATCGAGACCGGCCTGCTCGCGAATCGCCGCTTGCATGGCGAGGCGATAGAGCTTTCTGTCGGCTTGCGTTCGCGGACCACGCACCGCCGGCCCTTTGCGGCGGTTGAGCAGCCGGAACTGGATGCCGGCCGCATCGGCAACGCGCCCCATCAGCCCGTCCATGGCGTCGATCTCGCGAACCAGATGGCCCTTGCCGAGGCCGCCGATCGCCGGATTGCAGGACATCACGCCGATCGTGTCGAAGCGCAGCGTCACCAGCGCCGTTCTGGCGCCAGCCCGCGCAGCGGCGCTTGCAGCCTCGCACCCAGCATGGCCGCCGCCCACCACAACCACATCGTAGCGATTGGTCATTTGTATATTCCGATTCAAATCTGCCGACACATGTGCCCACAGCCACATGCTGTCAAGAACACTGCTCGTTTCACGTGAAACAATGTAGCGGTATCAGCGCCTGGTGTTTCACGTGAGTCACGGCGTTGGTGCCTTCGGTGGCGCAGAACATCGGCGGGACGGGGAAGGAGCGCCGTCGCTCGCCTTCCGTCACGGATGCTTGCAATGTTTCACGTGAGTCATTTGCCGATACAGAACTGCGAAAAGATAACGTCCAGCATATCCTCGACATCGACCGCCCCGACGATCCGTCCAAGCCGATCCGCTGCCAGGCGCAGTTCCTCGGCCCGTAGCTCCTGCCCGCGATGACCACTGACCACTGCTGCGACCAGGAAGCGTTTCGTCTCGTTGAGCAACTCGACGTGCCGCAGCCGCGACGGCAGGATATCGCCGGCCTTGCCGATCTGCGCTGCGGCACGACGCCCGATCTCGTCCAGCAATTCGGCCAGACCCGTGCCGTCCCGCGTCGAGATGGCGAAATCATAGTGCGCCGTGGGCGAGGGTGACTTGCCCCCCAACAGGTCAATTTTTGTTCCGACCCTCAGCGCCGGCATGTCGCCCGGCCGCATACCGATCGCGACTGGCTCCGCCAGATCCTCCAGCAGCAGCAGCAGATCAGCGCTGTGCGCCTTGGTCCTGGCCTTCTCTATGCCAATCGCCTCGATCTTGCCGGGCGCCTCGCGCAGACCGGCGGTGTCGGTTACCCTGACCCGCACCCCTTCCAGGTCCAGCACCACTTCTAGCAGGTCGCGGGTCGTGCCGGGCTCGTCGGTGACGATGGCCGCTTCGCGCCGCGCCAAAGCGTTGAACAGGCTGGACTTGCCGGCATTCGGCGCGCCAAGGATCACGACTTCGAATCCGTCGCGGATGATTTCGGCGGCACGAAAGCCGGCGACATGGCGCTCGATTTCGTCGATCATGGCCTGAACATCGGACCAGACCGTATCGGCGACCGAACCCGGCACGTCGTCCTCGTCGGCAAAATCGATCTCGGCCTCGATCATCGCCCGAGCGTGGATCAGCCGTCGGCGCCAGCCCAGATAGAGTTCGCTCTGCACGCCCTGAGCGTTGTGAACGGCAAAGCGCCGCTGCGCTTCGGTCTCGGCGTTGATGAGATCGGCCAGCGCCTCGGTCTCGACCAGATCGAGCTTGCCGCTGAGAAAGGCACGGCGGGTGAATTCACCAGGCTCGGCGTGCCTGACGCCGTCGAAGGAGGCGATGGTTTCCAGCATCCTCGCCACGACGGCGCGTCCGCCATGCACATGGAACTCGGCGACGTCCTCGCCGGTGAAACTGTCGGGCCCGGCAAAGAAGACGACCAGGCCGCTGTCCAGCACCGATCCGTCGGGCGCCCGGAGCTTGCGATAGGCGGCCACGCGGTTCGGCACGGTCGATCCGGAAATCGTTTCGACAACGAATCGACTCTGCGGCCCGGAAATCCGAATCACCGCAATGCCGGCCGGCAGGCGCCCGCTCGACAGCGCTACAATGGAGTCTTTCAAAATCATTTGCCCGCTCTGCCGAAGCGCCCTAGCTATGCCTGTTCAATCCGCCTTCGAGTAGCGCCGTGACCTTGCCTGCACAAAACTTGCTTGCCGAAGAGGCCAGCCCCTATCTGCAGCAGCACAGCGGCAATCCGGTGCACTGGCGGCCATGGTCGCCCGCCGCTCTGGCCGAAGCAAAGGCGCTGCAGCGCCCGATCCTGCTCTCTGTCGGCTACGCCGCGTGCCATTGGTGCCACGTCATGGCGCATGAGAGCTTCGAGAACGACGACGTCGCCGCCGTCATGAACCGTCTCTTCGTCAATATCAAGGTCGACCGCGAGGAGCGCCCCGACATCGACCAGATCTATATGGCGGCATTGTCCTCGATGGGCGAGCAAGGCGGCTGGCCGCTGACCATGTTCCTGACCCCGGATGGCAAGCCGTTCTGGGGCGGCACTTACTTTCCGCGCGAGGCCCGCTACGGCCGGCCGGGCTTTGTCCAGGTGCTGGAGGCGGTTGACAAGGCTTGGCGGGAGAAGAAAGAAAGCGTTAACCAAAGTGCCGACGGCTTGAGCACGCATGTCGAGACGCGGCTGGCGGGCAGCCATGCCAAGGCCGTGCTCGACCGCGGCATGCTGGCAAAGTTCGCCAACGGCATTGACGGCATGATCGACCGCGAGCTGGGCGGCCTGCGCGGCGCGCCGAAATTCCCCAACGCGCCGTTCATGCAGAGCCTCTGGTTGTGCTGGCTGCGCGACGGCACCGCATCCCACCGCGACGCCGTTCTCCTCAGCCTCGAAAAGATGCTGGCCGGCGGCATCTACGACCATATTGGCGGCGGCCTCAGCCGCTACTCGACCGACGCCGAATGGCTGGTGCCGCATTTCGAAAAGATGCTCTACGACAATGCCCAGCTCATCCGCTTGTGCAACTGGGCCTATGCGTCAACCGGCAAGGAATTATTCCGGCTGCGAATCGAAGAGACGATTGCCTGGCTGTTGCGCGAAATGCGGGTCGAGGACGGTGCCTTTGCCGCCAGCCTCGATGCCGATAGCGAGGGCGAGGAGGGGTTGTTCTACACCTGGAGCAGGGATGAAATCGAGACCGTCCTTGGCTACGAATCAGCCTTGTTTTTCAAATACTTCACACTTGCCGATCCGCATGGCTGGGAAGGCAAGCCGATCATCCACCAAACCGAAGCCCAGCAAATACAAAGCGTCGTCGATCGTGACCTCCTGGTTCCGCTCAAGCAAAGGCTGCTGGCAGCGAGGGAACAGCGCGTTCGGCCCGGGCGTGACGGCAAGGCCCTGACCGACTGGAACGGCTTGACGATCGCAGCCCTTGCCGAGGCCGGACGATCGCTTGGCCGATCCGACTGGATCGAAGCGGCGGAAGCGGCCTTTGCCGCCATTGCGGGCGCCGCCCGCGACGCCCGTCTGCCGCATTCCATGCTCGGGGAGAAGAAATTGTTTCCCGCGCTGTCGAGCGACTATGCCGCCATGGCCAATGCCGCCATCTCACTGCTCGAGGCGACCGGCAATCCCGACTATATCGATCGCGCCGGGAACTTCATTGAGCAACTCGATCTCTGGCACCGGGACAGCGACAAGACCGGCTACTATCTGACCGCGTCGGACAGCGCGGATGTGCCGATCCGCATCCGCGGCGATGTCGACGAAGCCATTCCTTCCGCTACCGGCCAGATCATAGAAGCCCTGGTCCGATTGTCGTCGCTTTTGGGCGATCTCGATCTCTGGGAAAAAGCCTGGACGGTCGCCGAGCATGCGGCCGGGCGGGCTGAGCACCAGGGCTATGGCCAAGCGGGTACAGTCAATGCCTGTACCTTGGCGTTCGAGCCGTTGAAGTTGGTGATCGTGGAGAGATCTGAGAATCCAAGGCTTGTTCCGGTTGCGAATCGAAATCCGGACCCGCGCCGGGTGGACATCGTGGTGCCTGTCGGCTCGGCGACAAACCTGCCGACGCTGCCAGGCGGCGTCCTGCCACCAACCGAAAAGCCCGGCGCCTGGCTGTGCACCGGGCAGGTCTGCCTGCCGGTGATAACGGAAGCTGAGGAGCTGGAACGGATGCTGCGGCGGTGATGGACCTGGCGCTCCGTCCCTTCTCCCTTGTGGGAGAAGGTGGATTGGCGCGCAGCGCCGAGACGGATGAGGGGTGTTGGACGGAGTGCCGTCGTTGCCAAGCTGGAGCACCCGTCATCCGACCGAGCTTCGCTCGCCACCTGCTGCTCCCACACGGGAGAAGGGAAGGCCCGCAACCCTACGTATTCATCGAATCGAAGAAATCCGCATTGGTCTTGGTCTGCTTGAGCTTGTCGATCAGGAACTCGATAGCGTCGGTTGTTCCCATCGGCGCCAGGATGCGGCGCAGCACGAAGATCTTCTGCAGGTCCTGGCGCGGAACCAGAAGGTCCTCCTTGCGGGTGCCGGACTTGAGGATGTCCATGGCCGGGTAGATACGCTTGTCCGCGACCTTGCGGTCGAGCACGATTTCCGAATTGCCGGTGCCCTTGAACTCTTCGAAGATGACTTCGTCCATGCGGCTGCCGGTGTCTATCAGCGCGGTGGCGATGATGGTCAGCGAACCGCCTTCCTCGATATTGCGGGCAGCACCGAAGAAGCGCTTCGGCCGCTGCAGCGCGTTGGCGTCGACACCGCCGGTCAGCACCTTGCCGGATGACGGCACGACGGTGTTGTAGGCGCGGCCGAGGCGGGTGATCGAATCCAGCAGGATGACGACGTCGCGGCCGTGCTCGACGAGGCGCTTGGCCTTCTCGATGACCATTTCGGCAACCTGGACGTGGCGAACCGCCGGCTCGTCGAAGGTCGAGGAGACGACCTCGCCCTTCACCGAGCGCTGCATGTCGGTGACTTCCTCCGGCCGCTCGTCGATCAGAAGCACGATCAGGTAGCATTCCGGGTGGTTGGTAGTGATCGAATGGGCGATGTTCTGCAACAGCACCGTCTTGCCGGTGCGCGGCTGCGCCACGATCAGGGCGCGCTGGCCCTTGCCGAGCGGCGCCACCAGGTCGATGACGCGCGCCGAAATATCCTTGGAGGTCGGAACCTCCATCTCCATCTTCAGCCGCGAGGTCGGATAAAGCGGCGTCAGATTGTCGAAATGGATCTTGTGGCGGATTTTTTCAGGGTCGTCGAAATTGATCGTGTTGACCTTGAGCAGCGCAAAATAGCGCTCGCCCTCTTTCGGGCTGCGGATCGGCCCTTCGACCGTATCGCCGGTCTTCAGTGAGAATCGCCGGATCTGCGAGGGTGAAATATAGATGTCGTCGGGACCTGGCAAATAGTTGGCGTTGGCGGAGCGCAGGAAGCCAAAACCGTCCTGCAGCACTTCGACGACGCCGTCGCCGATGATCTCGATATCCTGGGTCGCCAGTCTCTTCAGGATCGCGAACATCAGCTCCTGCTTGCGCATGACGCTGGCGTTCTCGACCTCGAGCGATTCCGCATAAGCGATCAGCTCTGGTGGTTTCTTGTTCTTGAACTCTGTGAGCTTCATTTCTTGCATCATTAGACGGACTCTGAGTAAGCTTTGGGAAAAATATCGGCGGGATGCGACAAATGCCGGGCGCGGCCGAAGCGATAAATGGGCGGCGCATGACGGGAAGGAAGACCCGTCTTTTATCGTCGGTCGGTTGAAAGAGCAAGCCGCCTTTTGCGGGCAACCGAGGACGTCAGAACGGTTTTACGATAACCAGGACGACGATGACGATCATCAGCAATGTAGGGATCTCATTGACGATCCGCCAGTGCCTTGCCGATTTTTCATTGCGGTCTTCGGCAAATTTGCGGACGGCGCCGGCGAGATAGCCATGCGCGGCCGACAGACCAACCACCGCAGCGATCTTGGCATGCAGCCAGCCGCCCTGAAAACCAAAGCCTTTCCAGGCGAGCCACAGGCCGAATGCCCAGGTAATCACCATTGCCGGATTGATGATGCCGCGCAGCAGGCGGCGCTCCATCACCTTGAAGGTCTCCGACTGGACGGAGCCTTTTTCGGCATCGGCATGATAGACCAGCAAGCGCGGCAGATAGAGGATGCCCGCCATCCAGGAGATGACGGCAATCACATGGATCGCCTTCGCCCACGGATAGAAATCATCGGGCCCGAAGAAAAACAGCAGCCCGGCCAGCACCAGGAAGATGGCGATCGCAATTGCCGCGCGGTGCATCGCCCCTCGACCGCTGTTCGCGTTGTCTGCGCCCATCATCGTCACGATGCGCTCCGCACCAGTTTCACCATCTGCTCGACATGCGCCAGCGGCGTCTCCGGCGTGATGCCGTGGCCGAGGTTGAAGATCAGTGGTCCGTCGCCCAGCGCCTTCAGGATCGCCGCTACGCCGTCGGCAAGCGCCTTGCCGCCGGCTACAAGCCTCAGCGGATCGAGATTGCCCTGCACGGCGCCGTCGCGCTGCAATTCCTTCGCCGTCGACAAGGGCACAGTCCAGTCGAGGCCCAACCCGGTCACGCCGGTCTGCTGGCGATAGCTTCGATAGTGGTCTCCCGCGCCCTTGGGAAAGCCGATGATCGGAACGTTGGGATGGACAGCATTCACTTGCCGGACGATCTCGGCCACCGGCTCGACGCAGAACAATCCGAAAGACGCTTCGTCGAGCACGCCTGACCACGAATCGAAGATCTGCACGACATCGGCGCCGGCTTCGATCTGGCGGATCAGATAGGCAGCCGAATGATCGGCGAGCACCTTCAGCAACCGAAGAAAGGCCGCCGGCTCGCGATAGGCGAACAGCCTGGCCGGCGCCTGGTCGGGCGTTCCGTGGCCGGCAATCATGTAGGTCGCCACTGTCCAGGGCGCACCGCAGAAGCCGATCAGCGTCGTTTCATCGGGCAGTCTGGCGCGCAATCGCCGCACCGTCTCGTAGACCGGCTCGAGATTCACGTGAAACGTTTCGCCGTCGAGAGCCTCGATCTCCACAGCCGTGATCGGCGTCAGCAGCGGGCCGCGTCCTTCCTCGAAGCGCACGTCGCGGCCGAGCGCATGCGGAACGACAAGGATGTCGGAAAACAGGATCGATGCATCGAAGCCGAAGCGTTCGATCGGCTGCAGCGTCACTTCAACGGCGAGATCCGGGTCGTAGCAAAGATCGAGGAAGGATCCGGCCCGCCTCCTCGTCTCCCGGTATTCCGGCAGATAGCGGCCGGCCTGGCGCATCATCCAGACCGGTGGCGGAAACGCCGTCTTGCCTCTCAACACGTCCAGCACGATCCGGTCTTGAGGCATTGAGCGCTAGCCTTTCCAGGCTTCCCTATAATTAAATATTCTATGTTTAGGAATCTTATGATTCTAAGAGTCTGTTGGTTGTGGTGGTTGTCTCCTGTCCCGCTTTGCCCTGGAAAAGACCAGCCAGCATATTGTCGCGCGCATCTCCAGCGGGATTGCAGGACTTTGTGGAAAACCGCGAATTTACGACTGGAGTCAATGCGTTGCCGCCACGCCAGGGAAATTGCCCCTGTGGATGAAGCGAAGGCAAAAAGCTCCGTCCCCGGACTTGTCCCCAACCGCGCGGAGAAGCCGACAGCAGATCGAATTGTGGACAAACCGGCATCTGATACAGTCGCTTTGCGGTGGCCGAGTTTTCCGCCCGGCTTATCCACATCGGCCCACAGCCTGGAATGTATCCTGTGAACAAACCGCAAAGCTTCTTTCATCTTCACCTGATTTCCGACGCGACCGGCGAAACGCTGCTGGCTGCCGGCCGCGCGGCTTCTGCGCAATACAAGGATGCGCGCGCCATCGAACATATCTATCCGCTCATTCGCACCGAAAAGCAGGTGACGAAGGTGTTCGAGGACATCGAAGAGGAGCCAGGCATCATCCTCTACACGGTGGTCGACCAGAAGCTTGCCCGCGGCATTGACGAACGCTGCGCGGCGATGGGCCTGCCTTGCGTCTCGGTGCTGGAACCGGTGCTGACGGTGTTCCAGTCCTATCTCGGCACGCCTGCCGGCCGACGCGTCGGTGCCCAGCATGTGCTGGACGCCGAATATTTCCGCCGCATCGACGCGCTCAACTTCACCATGGAGCATGACGATGGCCAGCTGCCGGCCAATATGGATGATGCCGACATCGTGCTCGTCGGCATCTCCCGCACCTCGAAGACGCCGACCAGCATCTATCTCGCCAATCGCGGCATCAAGACCGCCAACATCCCGATCGTGCTCGGCGTGCCGGTGCCCGAAAGCCTGGTCAATGCCACGCGGCCGCTGATCGTCGGCCTGGTCGCCACCGCCGAACGGATCTCGCAGGTCCGGCAGAACCGCATTCTCGGCACCAGCGCCTACGAACCGACCGACTATGTCGACCGTGCCGCGATCGCCGAAGAGCTCGCCTATGCCCGCCAGATATGCACGCGGCATGGCTGGCCGATGATCGACGTCAGCCGCCGTTCAATCGAGGAGACGGCGGCGGCCATCGTTGCCCTGCGCGGCAAGACGCGGTAGGGCATGTCGATATTCAGGTGATGCCGGCCTGTGAACGGCGGTTTCCTGCGCTTCCGGTACTCACGGACCCAAATGTCCGCTCCGTTCCGGTTCTCGGAACCCACCATTCTCGACGCGGCCTGGCCTGAATCTCGACACACCCTAGTGAGCGCCAGGAAACGGGCGAAAAAAATGGCGGAAAAAATCATCCTTGCCTCGGGCAGCCCGTTCCGCAAGGCGCTGCTCGTCAATGCCGGCATCACTGTCGAAGCGGTTCCGGCTTCTGTCGATGAGCGCGCGCTGGAGGCGCCGCTGCAGAATAGTGGCGTGTCGCCGGAGGACGTCGCCCTGGTGCTCGCCGAAGCCAAGGCCACCGAAGTCAGCGAGCGCAGGCCCGGCGCCCTGGTGCTCGGCTGCGACCAGACGCTGTCGCTCGGCGACGAGCTGTTCCACAAGCCCGCCGACATGGAAGGGGCGCGCCGTCATCTGCTGGCGCTGTCGGGCAAGACGCATCATCTCAACAGCGCCGTCGTGCTCGCCCGTGACGGCCAGGTTCTGTGGCGGCATGTCGGCATCGCCAGTCTGACCATGCGCAAACTCGATCCGGCCTTCATCGGCCGCCATCTGGCGCGAGTCGGCGCCAAGGCGTTGTCCAGCGTCGGCGCCTACCAGATCGAAGGCGAAGGCATCCAGCTATTCGAAAAAATCGAAGGCGACTATTTTACCATTGTCGGTCTGCCACTTTTGCCGGTGCTGGCCCAGCTGCGTGAGTTCGGGGCGATCGATGGCTGAAGCCTCGAAAAAAGCCTTCGTCACCGGCCACCCGATCGCCCATTCCAGGTCTCCGAAGATCCACGGCCACTGGCTGGCGAAATACGGCATAGACGGCGTCTACGAGGCCATTGACGTTGCACCGGAGGCCTTTGCCAAATTCCTGCAGACGCTGCGGGCACAAGGCTATCGCGGCGGCAACGTCACCATCCCGCACAAGGAAGCCGCCTTCGCTTTGGCCAAGCGGCGTGACGCCGACGCCGAACAGATCGGTGCGGTCAATACGCTGTGGTTCGAGAATGGCGAATTGTGGGGCGGCAACACCGATGCCCATGGCTTTGCCGCCAATCTGGACGAATATGCACCGGGCTGGGCGGCCAACGGCCCCGCCGTGGTGCTCGGTGCCGGCGGCGCCGCTCGCGCGGTCATCCATGCGCTGAAGCAGCGCGGCATCAACGATATCCGCATCGTCAACCGGACGCTTGCAAGGGCGCAGGAACTGCGCGACCGCTTCGGTGCCGGCGTCTCGGCCTATGGCATGGTGGCGACCGGCGAATTCCTCGAAGATGCCGGCCTGCTGGTCAACACGACAGCGCTCGGCATGCATGGCAATGAAGGCCTGTCCGCGGATCCGGGCAGACTGCCGGACCGCGCCATCGTCACCGACATCGTCTACGTGCCGCTGGAGACGCCGCTGCTTGCCACCGCCAAAGCGCGCGGCCTGAGAACCGTCGATGGGCTCGGCATGCTGCTGCACCAGGCGGTGCCCGGCTTCGAACGCTGGTTCGGCATCAGGCCACGAGTCACCGCCGAACTGCGGCAAATGATTATTGCCGATATCGGCGCGATAAAATGATCGTGCTCGGCCTCACCGGATCGATCGGCATGGGCAAATCGACGACGGCCAAGATGTTTGCCGAAGCCGGCGTGCCGGTCCATGATTCCGACGAGGCTGTGCATCGCCTCTATGCCGGCAAGGCCGCGCCCTTGGTCGAGGCAGCCTTTCCCGGCACCACCAGATCCGGTGCGGTCGACCGCGCGGCACTGGCGGAGCGGGTGCTCGGCGACGCCCCCGCGCTGAAACGGCTGGAAGCGATCATCCATCCGCTGGTCCGTGCCGATGCCGATACGTTCCTGGCTGAAAATCGTGCCGCCGGCGCGCCGCTTGCCGTGCTCGATATACCGCTGCTGTTCGAGACCGGCGGCGGGAACCGCGTCGACAAGGTCGTGGTCGTCACCGCGCCGCCTGAAGTTCAGCGCGCCCGCGTGCTGGCGCGGCCGGGCATGAACGAGGAGAAACTGGCGTCGATCCTGGCCAGGCAGGTTCCCGACACCGAAAAGCGCCGGCGCGCCGACTTTGTCATCGACACTGGTCAGGGCTTTGACGCCGCTCGCGCGGCCGTCAAGGCCATCATCGCCGAACTAGTCGTGGATAAGGCAGCCAGGCCTGGTTAAGAGGCTTGCAGACCCACATTACTTGTTGCCATTTTGTTCCTGGTGTGATTCGGCTAGAATGATGCCGGCACCAGTGGACTGATTCGATGCGTGAGATCATCTTCGATACGGAAACCACCGGCCTCGACACGCGCGAGGACCGCGTCATCGAGCTTGGCGGCGTCGAGTTGGTCAACCGTTTCCCGACCGGCCGAACCTTCCACAAATATATCAACCCGCAAGGCCGCCAGATCCATCACGAGGCGCAGGCCGTGCACGGCATCAGCGCCGCCGATCTCGTCGGCAAGCCGACTTTCATGGAGATCGCCGAGGAGTTTCTGGCCTTCATCGACGGCGCCAAACTGGTCGCGCACAATGCCGGCTTCGACATCGGCTTCCTCAATCTCGAATTCGGCCGGCTTGGTCATCCGGCCATCGATCCGGGACGGATCGTCGACACGCTGGCGCTGGCGCGCCGCAAGCATCCGATGGGCCCCAATTCGCTCGACGCGCTCTGCCGCCGCTACGGCATCGACAACGGCCGCCGCACCAAGCACGGCGCGCTGCTCGATTCGGAATTGCTGGCCGAGGTCTATATCGAGCTCATCGGCGGCAAGCAGGCAAGCCTTATCCTCGACAGCATCCTGACTCCGGCGGGCGGCAGGCAGAATGTCGAAGACATCGATATTTCGATCGGCGTCAGGCCGATCGCCTTGCCGTCGCGCCTGACCGACGCCGAGCGCACCGCGCACGCGGGCATGGTTGGCACATTGGGCGAAAAGGCGCTCTGGCTGCGCGTCGCCCAGGAAGCGAGTTCCGCGGCATAGTTGGGGCCGATCGGCAGCGAACGTCGATAGTTCTGTTCAGTGGCAAATCGCAAAGTTTCGAGATTAGCTGAAACACCCTCCTTCGTGATCCCAGGGCGGAGCAAGGAGCGCAGCGACGCGGCGCAGACCCTAGGATGACGAAGGCATAGTGGCTAAGGCCAATCGCAGATGTCGCAGATTGGCAGTTGTCTTCCAGACATAGCGGATTGTGGCTGATGGGAACCATCGACGCTTGCGTCCGATCGGCCTTCAGCCTGTCGGGCGGGACATCGTTATAAAAAACCCGGCGCAAGGCCGGGTTTGTCAAACACTGGCGAGACAGCCGCGCTCAGCTCACCTTGACCTTGGCGGCAGCCTGGTCCTCTGCCAGCTTCTGCTGGAACATCTGCGCGAAATCGATCGGGTCCAGCATCAGCGGCGGGAAGCCGCCGTTGCGTGTTGCCTCGGCAATGATCTGCCGCGCGAACGGGAACAGCAGCCGCGGGCATTCGATGAACAGGATCGGCAGCATGTGCTCCTGCGGGAAGCCGCTGATGGCGAAGACGCCGCCATAGACCAGTTCGACATTGAACAGCACTTCCTGGTCGAACGACGCTTTGGCGTTCAGCGTCAAATTGACGTCGAACTGCTTGTCCGAAAGCGGATTGGCGTTGACGTTGACGTTGATGGCGATGCCGGGTGCCTTGTCGCGACCGCGCAGCGAGTTCGGTGCACCGGGGCTTTCGAAGGACAGGTCCTTCACATATTGCGCAAGCACGTTGAGCGAAGGCTGCGCCGCATTTCCATTACCGTTGGCTGCGCCGGTCGGCGCGTCGTCGTTGCTGGCCATAAGCTGTGGTCCTTTTGCCTGGGCAGCGTTGCTGACCGGATTGAAATTCGGGCGTTCGCTATCATGGCCGGCCCGACAAGACAAGTTTGCAAAAGACGCTGGTTGCTTTGCGGCTACTCGTCCTTGAGGCGGCGCCAGGGAGAATCCGGTCCGCGCGTATGGTCGTCGGCACGCGAATAGTCGCCGTCGTCGAGATCGATGATCTTGCCGCGTTGCCTTGCCCGCAAACCACTGCTGAAATCGGTGGCCAGCACGATGCGGCCTTTCAGCATCCGCCAGGCAAGATCGCGCACTGGCGGCAGGAACAGCAGAATGCCGAAAATATCCGAGATGAAGCCGGGGATAATCAAAAGGATCGCGGCCAGCACGATCATGGCGCCATGCGCAAGCTGGCCGCTCGGATCACGCCCGGCGTCCATTTCGGCACGTACCCTGGCCATGACGCCAAAACCCTGGTGTCGAAGGAGCAAGGCGCCGGCGACGCTCGAGGCCAGCACCAGCCCGACCGTCGCCAGCGCGCCGATCTGGCGGCCGACAATGACGAAACCGGCTATCTCCAGCAGCGGAAGCGCGAGAATGAACAGGGGAAACAGCGAGATACGCAAATCTTGACCGATCGTTTCGATGTTTTGCCGGCCGGCGAGCAATCGCCGCTGGCACCAGAGCTGTTAGATAGGTATGGCTGCCTTTGATTTGAATGATTGCGCCATGCGTTCTATATGCTTTGGATACCGAACGCTATGTGATCGCGGCCCCTGCTTGGCCGCTGGTCCGGCCAAAGCAGGGATTGATTGGCGCAAGATATGGGCTTCTTCGACTTCGGCACGATTTTCTTTCTGATTGCGGCGGTGGTGATCTTCTTCCAGCTGCGCAACGTGCTTGGCCGACGCACGGGCAACGAGCGCCCGCCCTTCGATCCATATACGGCAGCGCGCAAAAACGACAAGGATGCCGCCCAGAAACCCGAGAACGTGGTTTCGCTGCCGCGCAAGCGCCTGACAGGAGAGCCGGCGGCCGACACCTATGCGGCGATCGATGCCTTTGCCAAGCCCGACACCGATCTCAACCGGGGCCTGCGGGCGATCAAGGACAATGATCCGACGTTCGACCCGAAGACCTTCGTCGACGGCGCAAAGATGGCTTATGAGATGATCGTCATGGCCTACGCGGATGGCGACCGCAAAACCTTGAAGAACCTTTTGTCGCGCGAGGTCTATGACGGCTTCGTCGCGGCCATCGGCGACCGTGAGGCGAAAGCCGAAAAGATCCAGTCCTCCTTCGTCGGCATCGACAAGGCCGACATCGTTTCGGCCGAGATGAAGGGCAGCGAGGCGCACATCACGCTGCGCATTGTCAGCGAGCTGATTTCGGCGACCCGCGACAAGGCCGGCGCTGTCATCGACGGCGATCCCGAGACCGTCGCCGAGGTCAAGGATGTCTGGACCTTCGCCCGCGACACGCGCTCGCGCGATCCGAACTGGAAGCTCGTCGCCACCGAAGAAGAAGACTGAACTGGACGGCGGCGGAGGCTGTCGTGTCGCTTTCTCGAGCCTTCAGCGAAAAATCCTTTGGCCAATTGCCGGGCTGGGGCGAGGACGACCATCTCCCTGCCTTTGACGCCTTTCGCCGCTCGGCCTTTCATATCCTGACCAAACCCTACCGCTCCGGCGCGCTCGGCGTCGACTACAATGGCTTTGCCGATGCCTATGCCGAAGCGCGTACCGTTTCGTCGGCGAATCGGTTGCAGGCCCGAAGCTTTTTCGAGCGCCATTTCGTTCCGACCCGTATCGATGCCGAAGATGGTGGTCCCGGCCTGGTAACCGGCTTTTATGAGCCGGAGGTCGAAGCCTCGCCGGTGCGCACGGAACGATTTTCGGTACCGTTGCTGGCGCGCCCTGCCGACCTGGTCGACATCGACGACGGCAATCGTCCTTCCGGCTTGGATCCTTATCTCGCCTTCGCTCGTGCGGCGCCGAACGGCCCGGTCGAATATTTCGACCGCGGCGAGATCGAACGCGGCGCGCTTGCCGGAAAAGGGCTGGAAATCGCCTGGCTCGCCGACAAGGTCGACGCCTTCTTCATTCACGTGCAGGGCGCGGCACGGCTCAACATGACCGATGGCAGGCTTCGCCGCATCACCTATGCCGCCAAATCCGGCCAGCGCTTTACCGGACCGGGCAAGATCCTGAGCGAGCAAGGCGAGATCCCGCTGGAGAAGGTGACGATGCAGTCGATCCGTGCCTGGTTCAAGGCGCATCCGGAGCGCGTCGACGAGACCCTGTGGCGCAACCGCTCCTATATCTTCTTCCGCGAGATGGGCGTCGACGACCGGGAGCTCGGCCCGATTGCTGCCGCCAAGGTGCCGCTGACACCCGGCCGCTCGATCGCCGTCGACCGGCTGCTGCACACGTTCGGCACGCCCTTCCATATCGACGCGCCGTCCCTGACCGCCTTCGACGGAAAACCGTTTCGGCGGTTGATGATCGCGCAGGACACCGGTTCGGCGATCACCGGCCCGGCCCGCGGTGATTTGTTTGCCGGGTCGGGCGAAGCGGCCGGCGAGATCGCCGGCGTTATCCGCAACGCCGCCGATTTTTATGCGCTGATCCCCCGGTCGCTGGTTTAGAGGAGCAGGCCGATGACCCGGCGCATCGACAGGCTGAGCGAGGACGACCGGGTGCTGTGGAACCTGGTGGCGCGCACGGCAAAACCGCTGAAGGGCAGAACCGCCGTCGAAATTCCACACGTTGGGCCGGAGATCGACGAGACCAGGCAGGCGCCGCCCCCGGAACAGGTCGCGGGCAATCCTGCCGCGGCCGCAAAGCCGAAGGCGCAGCATGTCTCCCATGCACTCGACGAACCGACGCTGGACAAGCTGTCGAACGGCCGGCTGCCGATCGAGGGCCGCGTCGACCTGCATGGCCTGACCCAGGACCAAGCCTATTCACTGCTGTTTTCCTTCCTGTGCCGGGCGCATGCCGGCGGCATCCGCTACGTCCTGGTGATCACCGGCAAGGGCTCTTCGTCGGGCGGTGATGGCGTCTTGCGGCGCGCCGTGCCGTCATGGCTGTCGACACCCGCCTTCCGGCCCCTCGTCTCCAGCCACGACCATGCCGCCCGCAAACATGGCGGCTCGGGTGCGCTCTATGTCCGCTTGCGGCGGGCACGCTCATGAGGGCATGCCGATGAGGGACGCACCTATGAGGATGCATCCATGAAGGTGCGCTTGTGACCCCGTTCGGCGAAAAGCTTCGCGTGCTGCGAAACGAGCGCGGCGTCAGCCAGAAGGACATGGCCAAGGCGATCGGCGTCAGCGCAGCCTATCTCTCGGCGCTGGAACACGGCCGCCGCGGTGCGCCGAGCTGGACGCTGATCCAGAAGATCATCGGCTATTTCAACATCATTTGGGACGACGCCGAGGAACTGGCGCGGCTGGCCGAAACCTCGCATCCGCGCGTCAAGCTCGACACGTCGGGCCTTAGCCCGGCGGCGACCGAACTTGCCAATCTCCTGGCCGACAATATTGAAAAGCTCGACGAAGCCGAGCTTCGCCGCATCACTGCGTCGATCCGCGCCGCGCTGGCACGGCCGAAATGAGTTGCCTTGTTACTGGACCGAGCCGACCAGAACCTGCTGGCCGCCGCGGATGGAGACCCACCGGCCGGTATTGTCGATCGCCTGCCGCTTGAGGAAACGATAGCCGGTCTGGTCCCAGGAACGGACCTGGTCGGTCAGATTGTCAAGGATGTAGTCGCCCTTGTCGGTGCGCACCGTCAGCACCGCGTGGCCTTCGCCATCCGGCTTGCGCACGACGGTCATCAGCAGATCGGCAAACGAGACGCCCAGCCGGTTCAGCTCACGGCGCTTTTCCAGGACATAGTCCTCGCAATCGCCAACGCCCTTGTCGGGATAGGCCCAGACCTCATCCTTGCCGTAGATGTCGAAGTCGCTCTCCGGCTTGACGGCGGCGTTGACCTTTGCCGTGACGCTGAGCAGCTTGCGCCACAGCGAGCCGGTCAGGCTGGCGGGCGACAGATCCTTCGGGCGGATCGAGCATTCGGAGGCGTAGCTCTTGCAGAAATCATAATGGCCGATCGGCTGTGAGGTCGGGCCACCTGTTATCATCGGGCCGGCCGCCGAGGCCGAACTGGCCCAACCTGCCGCCACAGTAAGTCCGGCCAGCGCGCACAGGCGCAGCGTTCTCGCCATTGGTGAGGAAATCATTGTCCCCGCTTGTCCCTTGTTATTAACGAAACGTTAAGGGGTATTTACAGTCCGTGTCAATTATGAGGATGGATTGATTTTGCGGCATGGTTACCCGCGTGGCGCCAACGCGACTATTGTGCAACAGGTCGACCCGCCGCACGGCCGCGCCAACCGATGATTTTGGCATAGACCGACCTGATGCGGATTGACGGGCATCATCACTGGTCGCCTATTTCTTGCCGGTCCTGACCAGCTTGGGCTTCACCGCAACACGGTTCTGACGGCCGTAGCTGGTGATGAAGTCGACGATGCGCGGCACGATTTCGGAACGGAAGCGCGAGCCGTTGAACACACCATAATGGCCGACCGCAGGCTGCATGTAATGGGCGTGCCTGTCGGCCGGGATGTTGATGCACAGGTCGTGCGCGGCCTTGGTCTGGCCGAGTCCGGAGATGTCGTCGTTCTCGCCCTCGACCGTGAACAGGGCGACATTGCGGATCGCCGAAGGGTCGACCGCGATACCGCGATGCGTCATTTTGCCCTTGGGCAGGGCCTGGCGGACAAACACGGTGTCGACGGTCTGCAGGTAGAATTCCGCCGTCAGATCCATCACCGCCAGATATTCGTCGTAGAACTCGCGGTGCTTCTCGGCATTGTCACCGTCATGCTTCACCAGATGCATGAAGAAGTCCTTGTGGGCGGTGATGTGGCGGTCGAGGTTCATGCTCATGAAACCCGAAAGCTGCAGGAAGCCGGGATAGACCTCGCGGCCGAAGCCCGGCACAGGCCAGGGCGCGCGCATGATGACATTGTCGCGGAACCAGTCGATCCCCTTTTCCTGCGCCAGCAGATTGACCGCTGTCGGATTGCGGCGCGTGTCGATCGGCCCGCCCATCAGCGTCATCGTCGAGGGCACGAACGGATCACCCTTGGCTTCCATCAGTGCCGCCGCCGCCAGCACCGGCACCGAAGGCTGGCACACCGCCATCACATGGGTGTCGGGGCCTAGCGCATGCAGCATGTCGACGATGTAGTCGATATAGTCGTCAAGATCGAAGCTGCCGTCGGCCAGCGGCACCATGCGGGCGTCGACCCAGTCGGTGATATGCACGTCGGCATAGGGCAGCATCGCCTCCACCGTGCCGCGCAGCAGCGTCGCGTAGTGGCCCGACATCGGCGCGACGATCAACAGCTTCGGATCCGGCCGGCGCCCTGCAGGAACCGCCCGCTCGAAACGAACCAGGTTGCAGAACGGCCGCGACCAGACGGTGCGTTCGCTGACCTCGACGTTTTTCCAGTCGACCACGGTCTTGGTCAGGCCGAATTGCGGCTTGCCGTAGCGGCGCGTCGTGCGCTCGAACAGTTCGGCCGTTGCCGCAACCGAGCGGCCCCAGGACGTGTGTGAGACCGGATTGAGCGGATTGGAGTAGAACAGGCGCACCGCATCGGCATAGAGGCGCGCCGGCTGCAAGGCGGCGTGGTTCAGTTCGTAGAGCTGGTAGAACATCGAGAACCCCGCTGCCGACTGCGATTGAAGGGCCGACGAGCAGCGCCGAGCCTTGAATGCTTTGCGGGGAAGTTAGCAACAATCTGCTGCGATGCAATACGTCAATCTGCGTGATTTATGCTCGTTCTTTCGTCCAAGGCATTGAGAATCCGCCTGGAAGGGCAACAGCCGGCTCAATGTGCACCTGCGAAGGCCAGGCAAGGGCACGGCTATTGGGACAATCGTTGGAGGCGGCGTCCGGCCGTGGCGGCCGGACCGTTAGACCCGTGCCATGCAGACAGCGGTATGGCCCGAACTGATGAAGCCGAGCTGACTGGCTGCGCCCTTCGACAGATCGAGCATCCGGCCCCTGATAAAGGGGCCGCGGTCGTTGATGCGCACGACGACGCTGCGGCCATTGTTGCGATTGGTCACCTTCAGCTTGGTGCCGAACGGCAGGCTGCGATGCGCGGCGGTCAGCGCCGACGGGTTCATGCGCTCGCCGGAAGCGGTTCTGGAATGCAGTGAGTACCAGGAGGCACGACCGCACTGAGCGGCGGCGTTGGTGGCGGATGCGCCGACCGTCAGGCCGGCCGCGATCGTGGCCGCGACGAGCGCGGCCTGATAGCTTTTCTTCATGCTTGGGGTTAGCTCCGTTGACAGACCCAAGCCGTTAGGTGCCGAACAAGGCAGCAAATGCGGCAATGATCTGTCGGTTCCATGGCAATGTTACACGTTTGGAGTCGGCGCGAAACAATTTGTCAGAGACTTTCTGCAGCGAGGCGCAGCTTCTTTGATGATGTCTGCGCCGATCTCCGGGCGTCTTGCACAAGATCAGAGATTAGCATCCAAGTAGAAGTTGGTGTAATCGAGCAGCGTCTTCTCGCTGTTTCATTCCGGCCGGAACGCGGTTTATGATCGACTTGGAACGGAGTTCTAGCGATGAGATTGATCAAAAATCTGCTGGCCTTGATTGTGCTCGCCATCGGCGTGCTGTGGACGTTGCAAGGCATCGGCGTTATCGGCGGCAGCTTCATGACCGGCCAGTCGCAATGGCTCTATGTCGGCATCGTCACCGCGCTGGTCGGCCTGGCCGGCCTGGCCTGGGCGAACCGTTCGCGCGTTTGAACGGGCGTCCATGCTCAAGCTCCCTTGAGAGCAGCGCACAGCGGACCCTGGCGGCCGGTCACCGCGACCAGTACTGCCAGCCCCAGTAGAAACTTTCGTCGCGCGGCGGTAAGCGGTTGCGCTCCGCGTCCAGATGCACCGGCGTTTTGCGTTCGCCGTCAGGCGGCTGTTTGTCCCCGGCCTTGATCAGGCGGAGCCAATGGCCGAAATGCGCGAACAATACAGCGATGGAATGGGGCATTGTCGGTCATTCCCGCCCTGCCCACGGGACGAGCACCCGCTCGATCCTGCGGATGATGAATTCGAGCACGAAGGCAATGGCCGCGATCACCAGTATGCCCATCACCACCACGTCGGTGACGAGGAACTGGGCAGCGGACTGGATCATGAAACCGAGCCCGCGCGTCGCGGCCACCAGCTCGGCGGCGACCAGCGTCGACCAACCGGCGCCAAGCGCGATGCGCAGACCGGTCAGGATCGAGGGCAGCGCGCTGGGCAGGGTGACGTGCCTGATCACTTGGCGCTGCGTGGCGCCAAGCGAGCGCGCTGCATTGATGCGTTCCTGCGAGACGCCGCGAACACCCGATGCCGTCGACAGCGCAACCGGAGCCAGCATGGCAATGGCAATCACCAGGATCTTGGACGGCTCGCCAATGCCGAACCAGATAATGATCAGCGGCAGATAGGCCAGCGGCGGGATCGGCCGCAGGAATTCGAGCAGCGGATCGAAGATGCCGCGCCCGATCGTGCTGATGCCGATAGCCAGCCCGATGGGAACGCCGATGACAAGGGCCACGATCAGCGCTGCAAACACCCGCCACAGACTGGCGGCGATATGCTGGAGCAGCGTCGCGTCGACAAAGCCGTCACCGGCGACGACGACAAATTTGTTCCAGACTGCCACAGGCGACGGCAGGAAAACCGGCGACACCAATTGCAGGCGGGCCGATGCCGTCCACACCGCCACCACCATCAGAATGGTGATCGCGCTGACCACGCGGGCCGAAACGCGGCTGCGTCTCGGCCGCGGCCGCGACCATGGCACCGACAGCGCGTCGGCTCCGTCGTCGACTTTGGAGCGCTGCGGCCGCGCGGTATAGGAGGTAACGGTCATGCTGCCTCCCCTTCGAAGATCGCGTCGGTCAGCTCGCCGCGCGCCGCGGCGAAGGCGGGATCGGCCTTGATGCTACGAATGGCCTCGCCGGCTGCATAGCGCCGGCTGAAACCGGCCTCGAAACTCCGCACCACCCGGCCAGGGCCGGGAGCGAGCACAATGATGCGAGTGGCGAGCACCAGCGCTTCGTCGATGCCGTGCGTGACCATCAGCACGCCGACCTGGCTTGCCGTCCACAGATGGAGCAGCGTTGTCTGCATGCGTTCCCGTGTCAGCGCATCGAGTGCGCCCAGCGGTTCGTCGAGCAGCAGGAATTGCGGCTCGGCTGCCAGCGCCCTGGCCAGGCCGACGCGCTGGCGCATGCCGCCGGAAAGCTCCCAGATGCGCTTGTCGCCGTCGCCGTCGAGCTTCACCAGCGCCAGAAGGTCGTCGGCAGTCCGCGCCCGTTCGGCGGCCCTGACACCGCGCAGCCTGAGAGCAAAGGCGACATTTTCCCGCGCGGTCAGCCACGGAAACAATGCGTCGTTCTGGAACACGACGGCGCGGTCCGAGCCTGGCGCCGTGATCGGCCTGCCGCCAATCGTGGCGCGTCCGCGCACAGGCTCGACCAGGCCCGCGGCGACGTTGAGCAACGAGGTCTTGCCGCAGCCGGAACGGCCGACCAGGACAACGAAGTCGTCCTTAGCGATGTCAATCGACACGCGTTCGACGGCCGGCGCCGGCTGGCCGTCATAGTGAACCGAGACTTGGTCGAGCACGAGATGCGTCATGTGGGGTCGCCGATATTCTGAACCTGCCTGCCCCGAAGCCGTTCCTCGTCAGCGGCTCCGGGGCAGGCAACGCGCGTCAGGGAAGGGAGGACGCGCGGTATTGAGCCGCCGCTAATTCGAGGCCAGCGCCTCGCCGACATATTTCGACGACACGTATTTCGAATAATCCGGCAACACGGCGTCGATCTTGCCCTGCTCCTTGAGGAAGGCCGATGTCGCCTCGACCGCCTTGACAGTGCCGCCACCGAGGAACTTTTCCGAGGCTTGCTCCTCGAGCGTCGGGAAGACATAGCCCCTCAGCAGTTGCGGCACGTCTTCGAGCTTGGCCCCGGTGATCCTGGCGATCTTGGCCGCTTGCGGCGAGGACACCGACCATTGATCCGGCTTGGCCAGGAAGTCGGCATAGGCAGCGCCCGTTACTTTGACGAAGTCGCGCACCGCTTCCGGGTTCCTTTCGGCGAAGTCGGTGCGCACGATCCAGGCGTCGAAGGTTGGCGCGCCCCAGGCGGCGACCTGCGAGGAATCCAGCACGACCTTGCCCGTCGTCTTGATCTGGCCGAGTGCCGGATCCCAGACATAGGCGGCGTCGATGTCGCCGCGCGCCCATGCCGCCGCGATCTCCGGTGGCCGCAGATTGAGAATATCGACCGACTTCGGGTCGATACCCTCATGCTTCAGCGCGGCAAGCAGGCTGTAATGCGTCGTCGAAACGAAGGGCACCGCCACCTTCTTGCCGGCAAGGTCGGCGGCCTTCTCGATGCCGGCGCCGTTGCGGGCGACAAGGGCCTCGGATTCGCCGATCAGCCCGACAATGAAGATTGTCTGGATGGGAAGCTCGCGGCTCGCCGCCGCCGCCAGCGGGCTCGAGCCGACATAACCGATGTCGACCGAACCGGAAGCGATGGCGGCGATCACGTCGGCGCCGGAATCGAATTTCCGCCAGTCGATTGCCGCCTTGGTCGCGCTCTCATAGGCGCCGTCGGCCTGCGGCACCTTCGAGGGTTCGACGACTGTCTGGTAGCCGATAGTGATCTTGAGGTCCTGCGCATCGGCTGGGCCGAGAAAGACGGCACCTGCCAGAGCCGCCGAGGACAAGAGAACGATACGTCGCGAAATGGTGGACATGAAAGGCTCCTTGGAAACGAGAAAAACCCGGATTGCGTTTCATAGTCATCTAACTCTATCGTTCTTGTAGAGTTAAATCCTTCCAATCGGCTCGGCCTTGTTAGAAAAAGTCGTCTGGCTAGGGCAGTTGCCCATTCGCACGCTTCTGGGTGATGGCCCGGGTGAAAACCATCGTCCTTGCCCGGGAACCCCTTCCACGCCGTCCATGCCCACAACAAGGATTTTCCCGTTTTCGCCCTGCATCGGCAAACCCGTGCTGTGAATAGGCAAGAAATTGGAAACAAGTTCCCTGTGTTCGCGGTTAAGTCTAGTATCCTTATCGACATTGAAGGATTGGAGAGGACGATGATTGACGCTACCCTCCTTATTGCCGTGCGCGGCATGCTTTGGCCTTCAAATTCAGGGGCAGAAGCTGCCGTCGGTATTCTCGCCGATCGGGACATTCCTGCCACCGGCCAGTTTGCCGGTGTGCCATTCGCGGCGGCTCCTGTGCTCGCAAGGGCACAAGCCCCGGCCAAAATGGCCATTGCGGCTTGAAAACGAAGCAAAATCAACGTTTCTGAGCTTGTATATCATGTCGCTAGAATTTATCTGTAGTGACAGCTTGGACGCGGCGGGGAGGCACGCCAGGCGTTTCGCAACCGGTGGCCTTGCGCCATCGCATGACAGAGAAACGTTCGGGTTATGCTCACGAAAAAAGGTAAATATGGCCTCAAGGCGCTCGTCCATCTGGCGCGCCTGCCGGTTGGACAGCTCGCCTTCGTCAACGACATCGCCACAGGAAACAATATTCCGAAGAAGTTCCTTGATGCCATTCTTGGCGAATTGCGCAATGCCGGGTTCGTCCAGAGCCGCAAGGGCAAGGACGGCGGCTATCGGCTGGCGCGCCCGGCGGACGAGATCAAGGTCGGCCACGTCGTGCGCGTGCTCGACGGACCGCTTGCCCCCATTCCTTGCGCCAGCCGCACCCAGTATCAGCGCTGCGAAGACTGCAACGAGGCGACATGCCAAGTCCGACACCTGATGCTGGAGGTCCGGCAAGCCATCGCCGAGGTGCTGGATCAGCGCAGCCTCGCCGAAATGCGCGACATCGTCGGCGACGAAGACTTTTCGGCGGCGTTGAAAATCCAGGCCTGAACCAATCTCTCCTGAGCCGGCGACGATCGCCAGCACAGCTGGTGTGCGTATGACCGGGCGCGCTACGCCAAATTCGATCATCATTGTCGGTGGCGGCGCCAGCGGCGTCGTGCTTGCGGCGCATCTGCTGAAGTCGCCCAATCCCGATCTCCGCGTCAGCCTGATCGAAAAACGCCCGCATTTTGGGCAAGGCATGGCCTATTCAACGCTGCTGTCGGCGCATGTGCTGAATGTCAGCGCGTCGGGCATGAGCGCCTATGCCGACGATCCCGGCAATTTCTCGCGCTGGCTGCTTGAACGCGGCATAGCGACGCCGGAACAGGCGCCAGTCTATGCGCCGCGCAGCGTCTACGCCCGCTATCTCAAGGAGCTGCTCGACGAGCTCGAGGCGCGTGAGCAGCAGACGGGCCGGCTGCGCCTGATCCGCGAGGAGAGCCTGTCGATCTCGCCGACCGCCTCCGGCGTTGAGGTGGCGCTGGCCAACGGCACCAGCGTGGTCGCGCATCTTGCCGTGCTCGCCACCGGGCATGACGAAGAGCCGGGGGCGGGGCAGGGGCATGCGATCAGGATGGGATCCGAGGCGGACACTGCGCTCGACCCCGAAGCCCAAATCCTGGTGCTGGGCACCGGCTTGAGCATGGTCGATGCCTTCCTGTCGCTCGAGCAGCGCGGCCACCGCGGCGCGATCGTAGCGGTGTCGCGGCGCGGCCTGCTGCCTTCGCCGCATCGCAAGGGCAATCCGATCAAGCTCGACGTCGCCGACATTCCGCTCGGCACCCAGCTTTCCTATTTCGTCGGCTGGTTCCGCGACCTGATCCGGGAAAACCAGAAGGCCGGTATCGACTGGCGCGACGTCGTCGACGGTCTGAGACCCTTCAACCAGAAGATCTGGCAGAACTGGCCGTCCTCGGCCAAGCGCCGCTTCGTCGAGCACACCAAGGCCTGGTGGGATATCCACCGCCATCGCATGGCGCCGGAAGTCTACACCCGCGTTGCCGAGGCGGTGCAAGCGGGCCGCATCCGCCTTGTCGCCGGGCGCGTCGTCGAGATCGCCGCCGGCGACGGCTTCAGCGTACAGGTCCAGTCGCGCCATACGCAGCAGCTCGAAAGGTTCGACGTCACCCGCATCTATGATTGCACCGGCATCGCCAGGGACATCTCGACCACCTCGAACAGCGTGGTGCGGTCACTGGTCGAGCGTGGACTGGCACGGCCGGATCCGCTGCGCCTCGGCCTCGACGTGACCGCGAACTGCGAGGTCATCGCCGGCGACGGCACGGTATCCGCCAAGATCCTCGCCGTCGGGCCACTGACGCGCGGCACCTTCTTCGAAATCGACGCCATTCCCGATATTCGTGTGCAGTGCGCGCGGCTGAGCAAGCGCTTACTCGGATGAGGCTCCCTTCGTCTTGACGCAATTCGGATGCAAGACCGCCGCCGTCGGGTGAAAAGACCTCGACGGCATAGCCGCGTTCGCTGAAGGCGAACCAGGGGTGCGGGAGCTCGCTCCACCAGAGCCGACCAGCCAGCCCGTCGTGGTCGATACAGCCAGGCGATGACGATCGCCACAGGTTTCGGCCGTCTCGCATTGACCGGATTGGTGTCGCGCACGCTCGTCTTCGTTCTCCTCCATGGATTTTGTCGCCGGCGCGGCCGCGAGCCGCGACCCTGGTCAGATGACCGGGCAAATTCTGCTTTCGTCGTCGCCGTGCCTTGCCTACCATGGGGCATGACCCAACGCGGAAGACTCTACGGCTGTCCGGTCGAGTTCGCGCTCGACGCGCTCGGCGGCAAATGGAAGACGGTGATCCTGGCGCGCATCAAGGAACAGCCGATGCGCTATTCCGACCTGCGCCGGCTGATCCCTTCGCTTTCCGACAAGATGCTGAAGATCTCGTCAGCCTCTCGGTCTATATCGCCGGCGACCTGGATATAGGGCCGGCCTTCGGCGCCTGGATGGCCTTCTGGGCAAACCGTGGCGCGCCGCCGATCATCAAGGTGAGCGCGTCGCCGGCCTCGGTAATCCGGATTTTCTGATCGAGATCGAAGCCCAGGCGGCGATCGCCTGAACCCCAAGCAGGTTCTGCAAATCTTTTGCCCTGCCTGGAGGCCAGCGAAGCTTTCGCGAAATTCCATTCCCCTGCTGGCGGCCGGATTGGCACGATCTATCTTCTTTCCAACTGCAAACGGCTGGAAAAGACGGTAGGTTGCCGTCTTCCAGGGCGGTTGCTCATTCTGGCAACGGAGCATCTGACATGAGCAAGCACAAGATCGTGGCACCGGACGATGCATCGTCCCGCCTGCGCCCGCCCTATGCCTCGGTTCTCGACCTGATCGGTCAGACGCCGGTCGTCGAGCTGACCAAATTCGACATCGGCAAGTGCCGGCTGTTCATCAAGCTCGAAAGCCAGAATCCCGGCGGCTCGATCAAGGACCGCATCGCGCTGTCGATGATTGCCGCCGCCGAAAAACAGGGCAAACTGAAACGCGGCGGGACGATCGTGGAGGCGACCGCCGGCAACACCGGTCTTGGTCTCGCCCAGGTCGGCATCCCCAAGGGTTACCACATCATCCTTGTCGTGCCTGACAAGATGTCGCGCGAAAAGATCCAGCATTTGCGGGCGCTCGGCGCCGAAGTGCGCATGACGCGTTCCGATGTCGGCAAGGGCCATGCCGAATACTATCAGGACATGGCCGAAAAGATCGCCGCCGAGTTGCCCGGCGCCTTCTACGCCAACCAGTTTGCCAACCCGGCCAATCCGCATGCCCACGAGACCACGACCGGGCCGGAAATCTTTCAGCAGCTCGAAGGCGATGTCGATGCGGTTGTCGTCGGCGTCGGCTCCGGCGGCACGCTGACCGGGCTCGGCCGCTACTTTGCGAAAGTCTCGCCGAAAACCGAGATGGTGCTCGCCGATCCGGTTGGCTCGGTGCTGGCGCCGTTGATCAAGACCGGCAAGATGGTAGAGGCCGGAAGCTGGACCGTCGAAGGCATCGGCGAGGATTTCGTGCCGCCCAATGCCGATCTGTCGCTGGTCAGGAAGGCCTATTCCATCCCCGACAAGCAGAGCATGCTTGCGGTGCGCGACCTGCTTTCGAAGGAAGGCATTCTCGCCGGCTCGTCGTCCGGCACGCTGCTTTCGGCAGCACTCCGCTATTGCCGCGAGCAGACCGTGCCGAAGCGCGTCGTCACGTTCGTCTGCGACAGCGGCAACAAGTACCTGTCGAAAGTCTTCGACGATTTCTGGCTGGCCGAGCAGGGCCTTGCCGAGCACGAGCAGCATGGCGACCTGCGCGACCTGGTGATGCGCACGCTCCGCACCGGCGATGTCGTGTCCGTCGGCCCCGACGAAAGCCTGCTCAACGCCTATGGCCGCATGCGCCGCTCGGATGTCTCGCAACTGCCGGTGCTGGACGAGGGCAAGCTCGTCGGCATCATCGACGAAAGCGATATCCTGGCCAAGGTCGAAGGCCCCTATGACAGCCGCTGGGACCGCTTCAAGGCCCCGGTTCGTACGGCGATGACCTCCAATCTGCATACGCTGCAGGCCAGCCAGACGCTGGACGCGCTGTTGCCGGTGTTCGACCGCAACGAGGTCGCCATCGTCTTCGACGGCGACGAATTTATTGGCCTGATAACCCGCATCGACCTGATCAACCATCTGAGGCGCGCCCGATGACCATAAAAGCCACTGTATCGGGCAAAAACCGCCTCGCCTTCTCGACACGCACCATCCATGGCGGTCAGAGCCACGATCCGACGACCGGCGCGGTGATGGTACCGATCTACGCCACCTCGACCTATGGCCAGCAGAGCCCGGGCGTGCACAAGGGCTTTGAATATGCCCGCAGCCAGAACCCGACGCGCTTTGCCTTCGAGCGCGCCGTAGCCGATCTCGAAAGCGGCACCGCTGCCTTCGCCTTCGCTTCCGGTCTGGCGGCGATCGCCACGGTGTTTGAATTGCTTGATTCAGGCGCGCATATCGTCGCCACCGACGACATTTATGGCGGCACGTTCCGATTGCTCGAGCGGGTGCGCAAGCGCTCGGCCAATTTGCAGGTCGACTTCGTCGACTTCACCGATCTTGCCGCCGTCGAGGCGGCGATCCGCCCTGAGACCAAGCTGCTCTGGGTCGAGACGCCGACCAATCCGCTCCTGCGTGTCGTCGATTTGGAGGCGGTCGCGGCACTGGCCAGGCGCAAAGGCGTGCTTTCGGTCGCCGACAACACCTTCTGCAGCCCCTATCTGCAGCGGCCGCTGGAGCTCGGCATCGACATATCAGTCCATTCGACGACCAAATACCTCAATGGCCATTCCGACATGGTCGGCGGCGTCGCCGTGGTCGGCGACAACAAGGATCTCACTGAGCGGCTGAAATTCCTGCAGAACGCCATCGGTGCCATTTCCGGGCCGTTCGACAGTTTCCTGGCGCTGCGCGGCTTGAAGACGCTGGCGCTCAGGATGGAGCGCCATTCGTCCAACGGCCAGAAGATCGCGCACTGGCTGGAAAGCCGCCCCGACATCCGTCGTGTCATCTATCCCGGCCTGCCCAGCCATCCGCAGCACGCCATCGCCAGGCGGCAGATGCACGCCTTCGGCGGCATGATCACGGTCGAGCTCGACCGCGACCTTGCGGGGACAAAGCGCTTCCTCGAACACACGCAACTGTTCACGCTGGCCGAAAGCCTCGGCGGCGTCGAAAGCCTGATCGAGCACCCGGCGCTGATGACGCACGGCTCGATCCCCGCGAAAAAGCGCGCCGAGATCGGGATATCCGATTCGCTGGTGCGCTTGTCTGCCGGGATCGAGGATGGCGACGATCTGATCGCGGATCTGGATCGGGCGCTAGCGAGCTGAAAGGGAACCTTCTGGGGGAATCGCTTGAGATGATGGATCGGCGATGTCGGCACTGTCCCTCATCAGCCTGCCGGGCACTTCTCCCCATATAGTGGCGGGGAGAAGGACAGCCTTCGCTGATGCTTTCGCCAATCACCTCGCGCAGGCTAACCTCGATGATAGCGGCGTGGATGCGGTTTTCATCGATCACAAGGACGCCGGGCGAATGGGGGGCAGACGGTCACTTGAGAAGAAAAGCTGCAAGCCCGGTCGCTTACGCCGTGAGCGAATGCTCTATACTGTCACCTTTCGGGCGAGTCGGGGAAAGAACAAATGGAAATGCGGGCGGAACGTCGAGCTCTCGACAAGATCTACAAACGCAGAGACAGATACGAGATCCCGGATTGGCAGCGAAGCAAAGTATGGTCCGTCGAGCAGAAGAGGCGTCTAATCGACACGATCCTACAGGGCTGGAAGCTGCCGAAATTCTATTTCCAGAAGACCCAGGAAAATCCCGAGGAGTTTGACGTCGTCGACGGGCAGCAAAGGCTCACTGCCATATGGGAATTCCTGGGTGGCGAACTCACGCTAACATCGGAGCAGGCCGCTCAGTTTGGAGGTTCCGACTATGATAGCCTTCCCGAAGCGTTGTCTGACGCTTTCGATGACTACGAGATCGAATACGACGAGATCACCAACGCAACCGACGCGGAGGTGAAGGAGTTTTTCCAGCGCTTGCAGGGAGGACTTCCGCTCACCAGCAGCGAGAAACTGAACTCCGTCCACAGCAACCTTCGCGACTACTGCGTGACAGCGGCGAAGCACCCGTTCTTCTCCGAAACCACGGCGATTTCCGACAAGCGCCATTCCCATTTCGACATCGTGGCAAAGGTGGTCACCATTGAAATCGAAGGACTTGATGCCGGACTACGCTTCGATGACGTCAAGAAGGTCTTCGAGACGAACAGCGGTTTTTCAGTACAGTCCGCCGCTGCGAAACGTGTCAACCAAGCGCTTAGATACCTGCACCAGAGCTTCCCCGAATCCCAAACGCTTTTTCGGAATCGGACCATCATTCAATCGATCGTGACGCTGGTTGCCATCTACAGACGGCCGGCATCAAGACGGAACAGGAGCCGCTTCTGAAGGAGTTCATTGAGCTTTTCCTCGCTGAGCTGCGCAGGCAGGTGGAGCTTGGCCAAAAGGCGACAGAGCCTGACTTTCTCGTGTTCCAGCGCACTGTGAACGCCAACGTTAAAGCTGGTGCCAAGACCCGACAGGCGATCCTTCTGCGCCAGCTATTCCGCAAGTTTCCCGAGTTCTTCTCGGTCCTGAGCCATACTTCGGGCATCGCGGATGGCATAAAGACTGAAAGGGCAGCACTTTCGAAAAACGTCAGAGAACTAGTCTCGTCCATAAACGAAAAGTACGCGGCCAAGCACGGCCACGACCTGTTTAAACCGACCAACAAAACGGTCACCGCGCTAACGGCGATTGGGTCGCCGCTGACTTCGCTCGACGAATACAAAAAGTTCATCGAGCACCTCTACTTCGTCTTTCGGGAAGGCACCGGTCAGAGGCTAGACGGCAATCTGCCAGCGTCCTTCATTCACATCAATGATCTCAGGACGGCACTCCAACACGACGTAGACCATGGTAGGTCAGGCAAGGCGGCAAGGAAGCGGCAGGAGCTGGCGGCGGTGTTCCGATCCTATTCCGGCTCACATTCGCCCGATGCCGTCGATCCCGCTCAGTTCGTGCTAATCCAGGTCAACATACTGGCGGCGGTAGCCTCCGACCTTAACAGTCTTGCGAAGTCGCTGCTTTAGCCTATCAATGGTGTGAACGTTCTGACTGAAGCCCTTCCCTGCAGCACCTGCGCAGCCCTCGATCTTGGCTGTGTTGATGTCCGGCCTGTCTACCACCTGATCAGAAGCCGAAGCGCAATCGCGGCTGAGAATGACATAGGAGATAACATGCCGTTGGAGCAAGGCTTGCGCGATCAGGTCCTAAATTATTGCGACCGTGATCTGCCTGTGGCAGCCGACGTGACTGCTATGTTCGATTTCGTGGACGATCTGGATCTTCGGGATCGCATCGAAGCCGAATTTCACTCAGCGCGTTACATCTACAAGCTTGGCGAGGCTCTCAATGTCGCAGACACGCGCCTTTACGGTCACGTCAAATTCCAGATCGTGCAATATGCTGCGATCTATGAAGCGATCATCGTCTACCTGCTTTGGTCGAAATATTCCGATCACCCGGCAGTGACTGACATCCAATTTCACAAAGTCTACAGGAAAGTGGCCTCCCTTCCTTCAACGCTTCATTTCGCAACGACGGGGGGAGAGGAAGTCCACCTCTGCGTCCAAATCACGGAAAAGACCAATCCGATATCGATAAGGTTTGATGACAAAGTTGGGGCTGCCGTGGCCATCGGATTCATCGACAAGGAGGTCGGCGAGGACATCAAATCGTTTTACAAGCTCCGAAACGGCATTCACCTTGAGAGCGCGATCAAGAACCAAATCAACTATGAACTGGACAGCTCGCATCTCGCCTTTCGGCGGATGAAGCCCTTCACCGAAGGCATCCGTGGCTTTCTGAAGGACGGAAAGATACCTGATAAATCCAAGCTCAAGAAGAAACCGGTCGTGGCACCCGCGAAACCTTCTGCGAAGGCCGCAAAGAAGGCGTCACGGTACGCGGCTTGATAAAGCTGGCCAGTTCAGCACGCTGCTGCAATCATGTCTTTGGTTTTTCGAGACTCGGCTGAAAGCAGCTTTGGTTCACGACGGTCCTTCCCGGACCGATTGGCGCCAATATTCGGTCATCTAGACTAGCCGCCGCGATCCGAGTTTCTGCTTGGGTCAGGGCTCGCCATCGGAGAAGGGAAGAGAAAGCCGAAATCGTGAGGCGCCTGCCCAAAAATCATCAAAGTTGGCAGCGAAATTGATTGGCGCCTCTTTGGCTCTGTTGTTGACCTTCATCGTTTGCTCCGGGCACGGCTTCGGATCAAATTGATGCTCTGTGCACATCATGTGCTGGTCCAATTTCTCCCCTATAACTTCGTCGACAAGCTTCCTGCGATCCTCGTTTTTCGATTGCCGCTCTCAGTGTGTTTTGCGGCGTTTCTCGGTGTCGTGGGACTCTTGAACAGCCCGAAACTATGGTGAGTAGCGCCGCACCAGTTGACCTCGACCGCATTCGGCAGAATTGTGCGCTTCATCCAGTGGCCGACGAGCACCCATGAACACCCGTTTGCGCGAACCACCCACCGACGCCCCGCTCACCTTCGCCATCCTGGTCTTCCCCGGCTTTCCGATGATGGCGTTCAGTTCGGTCATCGAGCCGCTCCGCGCCGCCAACGTTCTGGCGAAGCGGGACTGCTATCGCTGGATCATAGTCGGCGCCGCCGAAGGCCCGGTGGAGGCCTCGAACGGCGTCGTCATCCAGCCCGGTTTTTCCGCCCGTGACGCGCCGAAGGTCGATCGCATCGTCGTCTGCTCAGGCGGCGATGCCGATCATCTCGTCGCATACGATGCCGTGAGCTGGATCCGCAAGAGCCTGCGCGGTGGCGCCCATATCGGTGCTGTGGCGGATGCGGCGTTCTTCCTTGCCCGCGCGGGCCTGCTCGACGGCCATGCCTGCACCTTGCACTGGACCAGCCAGGCGGCCTTCACCGAGGCCTTTCCCGACATCGAGCTGAGGCGCGATCTCTATGTCATCGACCGCAAGCGCTTCACCTCGGCCGGCGGTGTCGGCAGCCTCGACATGATGCTGGAGATCATCACCCGCGATTATGGCGCCGAGCTGTCGGCCGGCGTCGCCGAATGGTTCGTGCACAGCCCGCTGCGCTCCAGTGTCGACCGCAAGCTGATGCCGCTACGCTTACGCACCGGCGTGCAGAACGAACTGGTGCTCTCGGCAATCGCCATCATGGAGGATGCAGTGGAGGAACGGCTCGGCATGGCGGAGTTGGCGAATAGGCTTGGCGTCTCCTCCGACAAGCTCGAACGCAATTTTCGCTCCGAGCTCAGCATTTCGCCCAACGGCTACTACCGCCGGCTGCGGCTGAAGCGTGCCGCCGATCTTTTGGCGCATTCGACGCTGATGGTGCGCGACGTGGCGCTCGCCTGCGGCTTTGCCTCAATGTCGAGCTTTGCCCGCGCCTTCAGGGAAGAGCATGGGCATGCGCCGAAGGTGATGCGCAGGCATTAGGGGCCTCTGCAAGCCGCAAACGTCGGAGATTAGCCGAACCACCCCTCCGTTCGTCATCCCAGGGCGGAGCAAGGAGCGAAGCGACGCGGCGCAGACCCTGGGATCCATGCCGTTACCTCGCGGCAGTGCTCCTGCGGACCAGAACCGAATGCTACCACCCCGTCCCGCGAAAAAGCTCGAACCATTCCGGATTGGTCTTCTCGATCAGCTCGATCTTCTATTGGCGTGGCCAGCGCTTCAGCGACTTCTCGCGCTGGATGGCGTCGACAATGTCGAAATGTTCCTCATACCAGACCAGACGCTGCACACCGTAGCGGCTGGTGAACCGCGAGCCCTCGCCGGATTTGTGCTCCGGCATGCGGCGGCCGAGATCATTCGTAACTCCGATATAGATCGTGCCGCGCTTCTGGCTTGCGGTCATGTAAACGTAGCCCGTCATGGTTTCAGGGTAGCGAGCATCGATGCGCGCACAAGCGCCATTCCGCCGCATTCTACGACCAATGTCACGGCATGGATCCTAGGGTCTGCGCTGCGTCGCTTCGCTCCTTGCTCCGCCCTAGGATGACGAAAACGTTCGGGCTCACAGTCAATCGCCGAGGTAATTGAAGGGGGCTGCCGCCTAGCGGCATACGGCACAACACCTGCGGGATTCGGCACAGCCTCTGCGCAACGCATGGCTCATCGTCGCCGCTTCCAGGAGGCACCCATGAGCATTGTCGTTTTTGACCCCGACAGCACCGAGGACGTCGACTTCAAGGACCGCATGCGCCATCCGGCGGCGGCCGATCCGGCCGGCGGCATGTGGCTGTCCGATACCGAGCCGTCCTTCATCGACGCCGACGCGCTGCGCAAGGGGCGCCTTGCCAGGCTGCGTGCCTGGATGCGTGAGGCCGGCTATGGCGGCGTCGTTTTGTTCGACCCCTACAACCAACGTTACGCCACCGGTTCGCGCAACATGTTCGGCTATTTCCTGCGCAACTCGACGCGCTACTTCTTCATCCCCACCGAAGGGCCGATCGTGCTGTTCGAATATCCGCAGAGCTACCATGTCTCGATGGTGCTCGACACGATCGACGAGGCGCGTCCGTCCAAGCTGGTATGGTCTTCGGTGTCGGGCCGCGACGACGAAACCGCGGGTCCCTTCGCCGACGAGATCGCCGATTTGCTCAAGGCGCATGGCGGCGGCTCGATGAAGCTCGGCCTCGACCGCTGCAGCCATCTGCAGGCGCTGGCGCTCGAAAAGCGCGGCTGCGACGTCCGCGATTGCCAGGGCGAGATTTTGGCGGTGCGTGCGGTCAAGACACCCGAGGAAGTAAGATGCCTGCAGGTGTCGATGGCCGGCGCCGAGGCCGCCGTCTATGCCGTGCGCGAGGCGATCAAGCCCGGCGTTTCCGAAAACGAGCTGTTCGCCATCATGTATGGCGAGGTGATCCGGCAGGGCGGCGAGTTCATCGAAACCCGTTTGCTGACCTCGGGCCAGCGCACCAATCCTTGGTTCAACGAAGCGAGCGGCCGCAAGATCAGGCCGGGCGAACTCTTGGCGCTCGATACCGACACGATCGGCTGCTACGGCTATTATTCGGATTTCTCGCGCACCTTCCGCTGCGGCCCGGGCAGGCCGACGGATTACCAGAAGTCGCTCTACAAGATGGCGCACGACCAGGTTCAGCACAATATCGGGGTCGTCAAGCCCGGCATGGCGTTTCGCCAGATTGCCGAAAAGGCCTGGAAGATCCCGGACCGCTTCGTCGACCAGCGCTATACCTCGGTCATGCACGGCGTCGGCATGCATGGCGAGACGCCGTTCATCGCGCACGCCATGGATTACGAAACCTATGGTCGCGACGGTGTCATCGTGCCCGGCATGGTGGTCAGCGTCGAAAGCTATATCGGCGAGAAGGGCGGCCGCGAGGGCGTCAAGCTGGAGGACGAGATCCTGATCACCGAGACCGGCACCGAACTTCTGTCGCGCTTCCCCTACGAGGACGATTTTCTTGACACGCACGTTTGAGTGCTGACAGGCAGTTTTGCATGAAAAGCCCCATCTCGATCAAGCCCGGCAAGGCGGCGGCGGTGTTCATCGATCTCCAGGAGGAGCATCGGCGGGACAAGCGCTATTTGGTCGAAGGCTATGGCGACATCCTCGCCAACGTACAGCGCCTGCAGGCAGCAGCACGAGCCAATCATGTGCCTTTGTATCACTGGGCCTATGTCGTCGATCTCGCCGCGGCACGGCCGTTCCATCCGGTCGAGGCCAACGGCAAGTCGGCTTTCTCCGACAAGGACGATCCGCTGACGGCGATCTGTCCGGAAGTGGCGCCTGCAGCCGGCGAGACGATGCTGGTCAAGACGCAGGCCAGCGCCTTTGGTGGAGGGCCTGCCGCCGGGCGGCTCAAGGCCGACGGCATCGAATGGCTCGTCGTTGCCGGCGTCTGGACCGAGGCCTGCATCGATGCCACCGTCAAAGATGCGGTGGCGCTCGGGTTTCGCGTGCTGCTGGTCAAGGATGCCTGCGGCAGCGGCAGCACGGCGATGCACCAGACGGCCATCCTCAACCTCGCCAACCGGCTCTATGGCGGTGCCGTCACCACCACCGAGGCCGCCTGCCGGCTGCTGGCCGGCGAGACGGTCGATGCCTGGCAGGTCGAGGGCTCGGTGCCGCTGCGTTTCAGCTACGAAAACGCCGCCCGGCTCTACGCCGAGCTCTGAGCGGGATCGCGCCGCGATGGTCACCGAAGCCGAGCGACCCGAAACGACAGACCGCGGAAAATACCTGACGCTGCTCGATCCGGAGCTGTGGGCCTATATCGATCGGGTCAACGAGTGGTATCCGCCCGAAATCGTCTACATGCCGATCGACAGGCAGCGGGCGGTCTATGACGCCATGTGCCGGGCGTTTCGCGAGCCCTATCCACCCGGCGTCAAGGCCAGCGACAGCAGCGTCGGCGACCGTGCGATCCCGGTCCGGCGTTACCATATGGCGGGAACGGCGCCGCAGGCGATGGTCGTCTATTATCACGGCGGCGGTTTCGTGCTTGGCGGGCTCGACAGCCATGACGACATCTGCGCCGAGATCTGCGCCGGCACCGGCTTTGCGGTTCTGTCCGCCGACTACCGGCTGGCGCCGGAACATCTGCATCCGGCGGCCTTCGAGGATGCGCTGGCGGTGTTCGAATGGGCTGCGGCGACGACCGGCTTGCCGATCGTGCTCTGCGGCGAGAGCGCCGGCGGCAACCTGGCCGCAGCAGTGGCGCAGGCGACACGCACTCATCCTCGCCGCGCGATCGGCCAGGTGCTGATCTATCCCGAGCTCGGCGGTGACGAGCTAGACGGCCCAGAGCTGGACCGCAAAGCGCGCACCGGCTCCTATATCGAGCACGCCGAAGCGCCGCTGCTGACGTTGCGGGACGTCGAATTCTATCGCCATATCCGGGCAGCGAAGGGGCAGTCGCCGGACGACCCGACATTTTCGCCACTTGGCGATAGCGACTTCTCCGGCCTGCCGCCGACGGTAATCGTCACCGCGCAATGCGATCCGCTGTCATCGGACGGCCAGACCTATCGCGACCGCATCCTTGCCGCCGGCGGTAAGGCATGGTGGCGCGAGGAGCCGCGCCTCGTGCACAGTTTCCTGCGCGCCCGCAAGACCGTGCCGCGCGCCAGCGAGGCCTTTGATCGCATCGTCGCGGCTATAGCCGCGCTGGGCGGGGGCAAGTGGCCGGAGTGACGGCGGAGTGCGGCTCTCATGCCGGCCAGGCAAGCGCAGAAATCCTCTCTCCTCAAGCTCCCCACTGCGGAACAGCGCACAACAACTGCGGGAACCTGAACACTTGCCCGCTCAGGCCAGCATTATCATCACCTCACGTAAGGCGCCCCTGCGAAACGCATCCACCCCCGCGGCGCGGTCGGTCGGAGGCGCCCAACAAAGAGGGAACGACGATGAAGTTCATGCTGACCGATCGGAAATTGCATCCGCAGGCCGCGCCCGTCGCCGACGGCTTCAAGAAGGGCCAGATGAACCGGCGCGAATATCTCGCCACCATGGCCGCGTTTGGTGTCAGCGCTGCCGGCGCGCTGGCGCTTGGCGGGCTTGCTCCGTCACCGGCCAGGGCCGAGGAGGCGAAGCGCGGTGGCGTCTTGCGCGTTGCCATGAACGTCAAGGGCTGGAAGGATCCGCGCACCTTCGACGGCGTCGAGATGTCCAACGTCGCCCGCCAGTGTAATGAATATCTGGTGCGCTGGAACCGCGACTTCACCTTCGAGCCATGGCTGCTCGAGAGCTGGGAGACCAGCGACGATGCCCGCGTGCTGACGCTGCATGTCCGCAAAGGCGTCAACTGGTCGAATGGCGACACCTTCAACGCCGACGATGTCATTCACAATCTGACGCGCTGGTGCGATGCGTCCGTCGCCGGCAATTCTGTCGCCGCGCGGATGGGCGCGCTGGTCAACGCGGACACCAAGAAAGCCGTCGACGGCGGCATCGAACGCGTCGACGACTTCACCGTGCGGCTCAATTTGCCCAAGCCCGACATTTCACTGATTGCCGGCATGGCCGACTATCCGGCACTGATCATGCACCGCAGCTATGAAGGCGACGGCGACCCGCTGAAGGCATTGGCGATCACCACCGGGCCGTGCGAACTCGTGGCATGGGACGCCGAGGTCGGCGCCGAAGTCCGCCGCAAAGACAAGCCATGGTGGAAGGGCGAGTTCTACCTCGACGGCATCAAATGGGTCGACTACGGCTCCGACCCCAACGCCATGCTGTCGGCCTTCGAATCGGGCGAGATCGACACCGACCACGAAACCGCCTCCGACACGGTTGCGCAGACCGACTCGATGGGCCTGAGCAATTCCGAGATCGCCACCGGCTCGACGATCGTCGCGCGTTTCAATGTCGCCAATCCGCCCTATGACGACATCAAGGTGCGCCGCGCCGCCCAGCTCGCCGTCGACAACGCCGCTGTGCTGAAGATCGGCATGGACAACCGCGGCAAGCCGGCCGAGAACCATCATGTCGGGCCGATGCATCCCGAATATGCCGATATCGGCCCAGCCGTGCGCAACATCGATCAAGCCAAGGCCCTGCTCGCCGAGGCCGGCAAGGCCGATCACGAATACGAGCTCATTTCGGTCGACGTCGACTGGCAAAAGACCACCGGCGACGCCATCGCAGCGCAGATGCGCGAGGCTGGGCTGAAGATCAAGCGCACGGTGCTGCCGGCCGCCACCTTCTGGAACGACTGGAGCAAATATCCGTTCTCCTGCACCGAATGGCTCGGCCGGCCGCTGGGCATCCAGGTGCTGGCGCTGGCCTACAAATCGGGCGCCGCCTGGAACGAGAGCGCTTACGCCAATCCGGAATTCGACAGCCTACTCGACAAGGCGCTGGCGATGCCCGATGCCGGTGCCCGCAAGGAGATCATGGCGAAGATCGAGCAGAATCTCCGCGATTCCGGCATCATCATCCAGCCCTACTGGCGCTCGGTCTACCGCACCTACCGCAAGGGCGTCCATGGCTGCGAGCAGCACCAGTCGCTCGAGCAGCATTTCGAGAAGGTCTGGCTCGAGGCGTGACTCGTGCCGCCCGACGGAAGGCCGGCGCGCAAGGCAGCGGAAGCCAGCGTCACCCGGCGGTGCCCGCCCTTGAAATCTCCCGCCCGAGGCGCACCGTTTCCCGCACCAGCAGGTCCAGATCGTCGCGCCGGGTACGGTGGTTGTTGATGGCGACCCTGAGGCAATGTTGGCCATGCACCGTCGTGTCGGAAATGGCGGCGATGCCTTCTTCCTGCAGCCTCAGCATGATCTCGGTATTGAGCGCTTTCAGGCGCTCAGCGTCCAACCCATCGGCGCGATAACCAAAGCAGACGATGTTGATGTTCACCGGCGCCACCAGCTCGAGCGCCGGTTCGGCCTCGATCAGCTGACCGAGATAATGCCCTTGCGCGATGTTCTGGTCGATCAGCCCGCCGAACTTTTCGATGCCATGTTCTCTCAGCGCCATCCACACCTTCAGCGCCCGGAAGCCGCGTGACGTCTGCAAGCCGTAGTCGTGCAGCCATTGGCCGGAGGCCAGGCCGCGCGGCGTCGATTCCAGATATTCCGGCGTCACCGCGAACGTGCTGCGATGCGCGGAGGCATCCCGGATCAGCGCGCAGCCGACCTCGAAGGGCGCGTGCAGCCATTTATGCGGATCGAGCGCGATTGAGTGGGCGTGCTCGATGCCGGCAACGCGATGCGAATTGTCCGGCGCAATCGCAAGCAAGGCGCCGATGCAGCCATCGACGTGAAACCACAGATCCTCTTTTGCCGCCAGGTCGGCCAGCGCTTGCAGATCGTCGATTGCGCCGGTGTTCACCGTGCCGGCCGTACCGATTACGCAGGCCGGCTTGAAACCGGCGTCACGGTCCTCGGCGATCGCCGCCCGCAACGCAGCGATGTCGATCCGCAGCCCGGCATCGCTCGGGATGCGGCGCAGCGCCCGGTTGCCGAGGCCGAGCGCCTCCATCGCCTTGCGATGGCAGGAGTGAAGCTGGTCGGAGCCGTAGAAACGCAGTGGCTTGTCGATGCCGGCAACGCCGTGCTCGCGTATGTCGATGCCGGCCTTGGCGTTGCGCGCCACGGTCAGACCGATGATGTTGGCCATCGAGCCGCCGCTGACCAGTGTGCCGCTGGCCGATTGCGGAAAGCCCATCATTTCCTTGCACCAGTCGACGACCTGGTTGTCCATCAGCGCGGCGGCATGATTGCCGCCGCCGAGGTTGGAGCCCTGGATCGCCGCCAGGAAATCGCCGAGCGCGCCGGTGAAATTGCTCGAACCCATATACCAGGACCAGAAGCGCGGATGGATATTGCCCATCGGATAGGGCATCAGGCTCCTGGTGACGTCGCCATAGATTTCTGCCAGCGGCGCCGGCGAACGCGGCAGCGGCGATGTGAAGAAGGTCCTCACATCAACCGGCATCTCCTGCCACACCGGACGCTCTCTGACATCGCGCAGGTAAGCGACGGCATCGTCGACGATCCGATGCGACAGGACCTGCACATCGGCCCAGTTCGAGGGGTCAAGCGTTTCCTCGCTGGCCGTGACGGCCAATCCAGGTTTCGTGTCCATGCAGGCCGCTCCCGATGTGCCGCCGTCACGCCGGAAACTGGCAGCCGGGCGTCGACTGCGAAAGCGCGGTCTCCTCGGCGTCCATCTCCGCTTCGATGCCGTCGAACAGCGGCGTGGTCATGTAACGCTCGCCGGTGTCGGGAAGCATGCACAGGATCACCGAGCCGGGTAGCGCCTTTTCCGCGATCTGCCGCGCCACCGCGAAGGTCGCCCCGCCGGAGATGCCGGTGAAAATCCCTTCCTTCTGCGCCAGCGCCTTGGCCCATTTCATGCCCTCGGGCCCGGCAATCGGCACCACGTCGTCGTAGAGGCTTGTATCGATCGCCTCCTGCAGCACGTCCGGAATGAAGTCGGGCGTCCAGCCCTGGATCGGATGCGGCTCGAACGCTGGATGGCTGGCGGCAGGCGCGCCGCCGGCCCCGCGCTGCTGCGGCTTGCCGCTGCCGATAAGCTGCGCATTGGCCGGTTCGGCGAGCACGATCCGGGTCTCCGGCCGCTCGCGGCGCAGCACGCGTCCGACGCCGGCGACGGTGCCGCCCGTGCCATAGCCGGTGACGAAACAGTCGAGCCGCGAGCCGGCGAAATCGTTGATGATCTCGCGCGCCGTGGTCGCTTCGTGAATGGCGGCATTGGCCTTGGTCTCGAACTGGCGGGCAAGGAACCAGCCATTGGCCTCGGCGAGCTCCACCGCCTTCGTGTACATGCCAAAACCCTTCTGGGCGCGCGGCGTCAGCACCACCTTGGCGCCCAGCATGCGCATCAGCTTGCGGCGTTCGATGGAAAAACTGTCGGCCATCGTCACCACCAGCGGATAGCCCTTCTGGGCGCAAACCATGGCAAGGCCGATGCCGGTGTTGCCGCTGGTCGCCTCGACCACGGTCTGGCCCGGCTTCAAGGCGCCGCTGCGCTCGCCCTCCTCGATGATGTTGAGTGCCAGCCTGTCCTTTACCGAGGCGGCGGGATTGAAGAACTCGGCCTTCACATAGATCGTGGCATGGTCCGGTCCGAGATTATTGATGCGGATCACCGGCGTATCGCCGACCGTGTCGAGAATGCTGTCGAACAGACGGCCGCGCCCGGCGGTGGTTCTGATTTTCTGTTGATGCAACATGTCGATCTCCTCGCGTTGTCGTTGTCTCTTGTCGTCACGGGCCGGTTACAGACCGGTGGCTTGGGCGGCGAGGTTTCGAGACCTTGCCACGCTACATCTGCCTCCCGGCAATGCCAGCATCCGGCGCGGGAATTCGCTGCCGGATGCACCGTGTCACGTTTGGTGATAAAACAAAGGCCGACTGGCCAGCGTGGGAGCAGGCGTGGAAACTTACGTGGAATCCGCCCGATCGAGCCTCGGCGGCGAGATGGCCGGTCTTTCCGTGCGTCTGCTCGGACCGCTGACGATCGCACGCAACGGCATCATCATCCAGCTCCCAAAATCGCGCAAGCTGCGTGCGCTGCTCGCCTATCTGGCGCTGGCGCCGCATCCGGTCGGCCGCAGCCGCCTCTGCGAGCTTTTGTGGGATGTGCCGAACGACCCGCGCGGCGAGCTTCGCTGGTGCCTGAGCAAGCTTAGAGGCATCCTCGATGAACCGCACCATCGCAGGGTCGAGACACCAGGCGACACGATCGCGCTTGATCTGAAAGGTGCTTCCGTCGACGCTGTCGACATAGCCTCGGCCGCCGCCAAGGGTGTTGAGACGCTCGGTCTGGAGCGGCTGCAGGCCCTTTCCGGAATGTTCGCCGGCGATTTTCTCGATGGGCTGGAGATCGACCGCAGCCCGCATTTCAACGGTTGGCTGATCGCTCAGCGCCGCCGCTTCAGCTCCTGGCACGCCGCAATCCTGGAACACCTCGTCAACAAGCTTCCGGCGGATGCCGACGAAATGTCCTTCCATCTGGACAAATGGCTGGACCTCGCTCCGTTCGACGGGCGCGCGCATGTGGCTCTTCTGAAAAGGCTGGCGCAGCGCGGCCAGTTTGGCGCGGGCGAGGAACATCTCGCTTCCGCGGCGCGGCTGTTTGCTTCAGAGGATCTGGATTTCGGAGCCGTTCGGGAGGCATGGCGGACGATCCGCGGCGAACGACCTGCAGCAGCGCTCTGGGCGCGACCTTCACTCGTACCCGCGGCCCCCCACGCGTCAATTGTGCCTCCCCGTTCCGATACTGCTGCATCGCAGAAGGCTTCGCTCGCCGTGATGCCGTTTGCCGAAGAGGCGGCTGGCGGGGGCCCACGCGGAGGCATAGCCGATGGCCTCACCCACGACATCATCACCCGCCTGGCCAAGCTCAGGGATTTCTTCGTCATCGCGCGCGGCTCGGTGTTTGCCTTGGCGGAGAAAAACATCGCGCCCGAAGATGCCGGCCGGCGGCTCAACGTCGACTATGTCGCCACCGGCACCGTGCGCTGCCAGGCCGGCCGCGTCACCGTCGCGGTCGAGCTGGTCGAAGTGCGCACCGCCAGGATCGTCTGGGCCGAGACGTTCGAGCGCAAGCCGGACGACATCTTTGCCGTGCTCGACGACATCGGCAACAGCATCGTCTCGTCGATCTCGGCCGAGATCGAGACGGTCGAGCGCAATCGCGCCATGCTGAAGGCGCCCAATTCGCTGAACGCCTGGGAAGCCTACCACCGGGGCCTCTGGCACATGTATCGCTTCACCCGCACGGAAAACGAACAGGCCCGGCATTTCTTCGACATAGCCTTGAAGCTCGATCCGACCTTCGCCCGCGCCTATGCCGGGCTCTCCTTCACCCATTGGCAAAATGCCTTCCAGCGTTGGGGCGACCGCGACCAGGAAAGCGCCCTGGCCTTCGAGGCAGCCGGCCAGAGCCTGCTCGTCGACGATCACAATCCGGCCGCGCACTGGGCCATGGGGCGGGCGCTGTGGCTGCGCGGCGAGCAGGACGGCTCCCTCATCGAGCTCGTACGCGCCGTCGACCTCAGCCCGAATTTCGCGCTCGGTCACTATGCGTTGTCTTTCGTCCATTCGCAGTCGGGCGACCCGCAAGCTGCGATCGGCTCGTCCGATCATTCCAGGCATCTGAGTCCCTTCGATCCGCTGCTGTTCGGCATGTTGGGCGCCAGGGCGATGTCGCATGTCCGGCTTGGCCAGTTCGACGAGGCCGCCGAATGGGCGCTGAAAGCAGCCGCGCCTCCCAACGCCCACGCCATCATCCTGGCGATTGCCGCGCATTGCCTTGCGCTGGCGGGGCGGCTCGAGGAGGCACGAAGTTTCGCCGCTGCGCTGCGCAAGATGCTGCCGAACTACTGCGCCGACGATTTCATCGGCACCTTCCGCTTCGAGCCGGGCGCCGAGGCGCTGTTCCGGCAAGGCGCCAAGCGGATCGGGCTGCGGTGAGACAAGGCGTGGTTCGTCCGGCTCTCTAAACCGCTCATCGCGGCTGGCGCCACGAAACATCGTCATGTCCGCAGCCAAGGCGCATCGTCAGGCTGACCTTGAGGATGTTTGCCGTCGCTTGGCCCGACGGCCAGTACGAAAAGTCGGCAAAGGGGCGGCGTTTCTTTCGGCCCTCGCAACGGGTTGGGCTGGGTTCGAAAAAATACCACAATAGATCACGATTAGGGCGATCTTATAAGAAACGGTTTCGTCGCGTTTTTTCGTAGAGCAGGCGAAAAGTCACAACGATATGGAGTATTATTTGTATCAACGAGAAACAAAGCTAATGGAACGTTCCGTAATCTTGCTGGAGATGCATGTTTCAGTGTCTGCTAAGATAACCGGTTCTGATTCCGAAATATTAAGCATTTGCCAAATTCAATCCTGCGATATTGGGATCTGTCCTTGTCACAGGCGGATTCGAATGCAATTTCTTGGAAGCACAGCCGCGTCAGCGGATTGGACACCTCGAACTACCGGCATTTCCAGAGTGGGTGGTGCGACAATGAGGTTGCGAACAGCCTGACGCGCGGCGGGGGCTGGATTTCGGTCGTTGGGGCTGAT
>NZ_JAMYUV010000039.1:0-52930 GCF_040323405.1 Mesorhizobium sp. M0048
GGCCGGCCCCTCCAACAGCCGACCTCTCATGAATCACGCAAAACCGCTCTTGGGAATCCTCAAAACGCTCCCAGAACTAAAAAACTGCCAAAGTAGTGCTAGGTCGTAAACTCATAAATGCGGAATGACCAAGATGGGTGAAATGGGAGCTGTCCTTAAAGGTTGCGGAGGTTCAGCCGGGGATAGGGGTGCGGAAGCCGTGAGTGTCGCAAAGCTTTTTGGCCCTGCCATCGACTTTGGAGTCACTATCAATTTCTTCGACTTCGACAGCCCCATCCGTCTTATGCGCAAAGAAGAGAATGGAGGTCGACATGCTGCCACCATCCGTAAGCCCACAAAGGTAGACAACCCCACTTTCTCCCATGCGAGCCATCGCGATCCACACTGTTGGTTCCGTCGAGATGGCAAGGTGCTTCCGGATTGCAAGCTTCAAGGGAGCTACATCGCTAAGCGTAGTGTCGTGGGGAAAGGTTTTCTCGGTGGCGTCTTGAGCTAATGCCGAACTAGTCCACGCTCCGACGACAATCCATGCAAGAAGAATCAAACCTCGCGTCATCCGAACTTCACCGGTGCAGGTTGCCTTTTGTGATTAGGATGTTTGCGAAGGGAAGGTATACAAGTCGGAAAGCGTCCGCAATGCGTCGGTGAGACCACATGGCACGCGATGCTCCCAGCGAAACTCTGGCAAGAAATAGATCGCTTAGGGCACTTAGCTAGGCCTCGATACCCTGCTTACTGTCGTCTACGTGCCGAGTCAGTCCTGGTGGGGTATCAAAATGAAAGACCGTAACTCGGCGATCCGGCGTCGGCTCAGTTCCATCGCAAAGAAACAGGCACTGAGCACCACGACACGGCGCCGGACCACAGGTGGGCTGCTCATCGGGTTCGTGGCTGTGTTTCCTCTCGCAGCACCATCGAATTCAGCATGCACCTGTTAGCGTCAACTGGTCGCTAGTATCCCGGGCAGACTCCCGCATCATTCGAACCACACTGAAGCGATCGATGACAATCGCACCCTGGTGCGCTTCTCGTGTTTGGGCCGTACTTCACCAGACGACCGTGAATGCCGACGAGGAGTTGTCTTTGCCATTGGCTTAGGTGACCGCGACCCAGCGCAATCTCGATGCGGGTCTGAGGCCAGGCACCCTGGCGAGGGCTGAGGCGACCAAGGCCAAGGCCGTTGTGGAGGCCAAGCAGCTCATGGCCGTCATTGGGCCGCTGAAGGGGCCGGTCGGAACCCCAGTCAGATCGCGGCAACGCTCGCTGGCATGGGGGTGGCGACGCCCCCGAGCGGGAAGTGGACGGCTATGGGTCAGGCGAACCCAATCCCATGGCGTTGGGGCCAAAACCCAACACCCTGAAGGACCCGAGTTCGACCCCAGGGCGGACATTCTCAGCTTGTTGACCGATTGTCTGCAACAGAGCGGAAGTACCACCCTGGGAAATGTCGCCTCAGTCGAGGCTGGCCGGCGACGAGAACGGCTGATTGGCGTCGACCACGAAGATCGCCAGCTCATCGAGATCGGTTGTGCCGGCGCTGAACACCTCCATCGGCGTGTTGGCCCCGTGTCCGATCATGGCCGTACCAGCTTCAGCATAGGTCATTCCGTGGGGCGTTCTCTGGCCGAGCTTGCCGGTCAGCACATAGAAGGCCTCCGGTCCCGGATGCGTATGGATCTTCGTCTTGACGCCGGGCGCTCCACCGGCGCGGTTCACGCGCAGCAAATACTCGCTTGCCCTGATCGGAGGGACCGGTCCGATCTCGACGACCTTGGTTCCGCCGGTCGTAGAGCCATCCTTCGGTCCAAGCGTGAACAGCCAGACCTTGCCTGCGACCTCCGCCGCAAGCGAGGTCGGGCCCGCAGCGCTTTGGGCCTGCGCCAGCGTTGGGAAATTTTCCAGCCGCCAGTACAACGGTCCGGAGGGCAGTTCCTTCACCTTTTTCTCAACCACCGGCTCGACGGCGAATTTGCTGTCTGCGGGCATTGCGGCTGACGTTATCAGCCCGAAAGCACACACCGAGAATATAAGCAGGCCAATACGGCGGGCGCTGAGGGAATGCGGCTTCATGGTTGGTCCTCCCTTTCATGGTCGCCCCCTCGACCAAATATTAGCTATAGCACATGTACCGCGTTACGGCACTGACCAAGTTTCGGGTCACCCTAGAGCGCCTGCCGCCAAAGAAGACTGTTCATGATGCCAAACCGTCTAGGAAGAGTTTTCAAATAGTTTCAAATATTGGAACTCGGTCGTCGCGGTGGCACTGGCTGTGATGGCGATTGTCAGGGGCGGAAGGCCTGGCTCCTCCGCGTCGTCAAATGGGTAGCCGACGGCCCCGTTTAGGGTTCGAAGCAGTCTTGCCCCCAGGCTACTGTGTCTGACGTGAGCCCAACGGTCCACCCGTCCGAAATCGGCCCGCGCATGGCGGGCAGCTCCGTTCGGGCGGGCGCCCGAAAATGCCTGAATGCCAAGCGTCTCGCCATGATAGGAAAATGCCAAGGTCGAGGCACAGTTCCGGTCGCACGCGCCATGATGCGCATGGGGAAGCGCTCTGGTCTGCCCCGCTGCAGGCGACTTAACAAAGCTTGCAGCCGGGAACAATCGCTCAATGACTCGCGTTTCTTGCGAAGACCCGCTTCTTTTGCACGGGCAGCGGCCTCGAAGGCTCGCAAATGTCGCGCCGGCGTTTCAATCGCACCCGCCTCAGCCCTCACGATTTGGCTATTTGTGAACGCGTGTTTGATCAGGTTTGCGCAGATGAGCACATTGACCCTCTAAGCCTGGATGCCGAAGCCTTGGCGGTGATGATTGTCGCAATCTTCCGAAACGTGACTACCAATGAGCGCGAACTGCTGGAAGAAGTTAGGTTTCTTCGTCGCTCAAAAGGCGCAGAGAAGGCGCATTAGCTTGGCGGCGTTCCGAGGCGAATTGGCCTAGTCCCGCTTTGGCACAGCCATTTGGTATCTGAATTGCTCATTGAGAATCGCCAGAGTGTAGCCACCGAGCTTGCGAAGGGGATGGAAATGGGCTTAGCCGAAGACTTATCAGATGTCGCGCTCACATTCGAATGTCCGGATTGCTTGCATCCGGCGGTAAGAAAGGGCTCTGCACTAAGAACAATCGCGCACTTCAAATGCGACGGGTGCAACGCAAAGGTGCGGATCACCTATCCGCAGAAGCTAGCGATCTTCGAAAAGCACAGGCTATTGGCCGCAGGCGACCGCCGCCAGCAAGGCCAGGAACACTACGGTGCCCGCAACAACATCGATCGGGCCGCCGATGCGGCCGAAATGGCTTCGCGACCGCTGCCGCGCGCGGCGACGCGTGCTTAAGCCTTCCTCATCCGCGCGACCTTTACGCATGTTGACCACAGCAATGCCGTCCATCGGAATAATTCGGACGAAGGGTGCGTTAGTTCATTAGATGATGCTAAAAATACGGCAACGTGTCCGAATGTCACTTCATGAAGCCCGCCAGACAGGCTGCGGCTTGCTCTGGCCTAACCTCGAAGGGAACCAGGGATGAAAATTTCGACCTCTTTGACAAGACGAAGTGTTGTCGCCGGGCTGGCGCTGGCCGCCGCATCGACGTCGGTATTGCCTGCCGACAACGCACTCGCCCAGGCTAAGAAAACCACATCGGGGAAGACTCTATATGAGCGCCTGGGTGGTGTGTTCGCCATCGCGGCGGTGATCGATCATTTCAGCGACGCCGTCGTGATGAACCCGATTGTCGGCAAGAAGTCCAAGAACCCACAATTGCGCAAATGGCACACCAAGAACCTTGAAAGGTTGCCCGGCCTCAAGTTCATGCGGACGCTGTGGGTCTGCGACGTTTCTGGCGGGCCCTTCAAGTTCGTCGCCACCAAGCCCGGCACGACGCCGCTCGGCCTCGAGGAGGCACATCGCGACCTGCGGATTTCCCCCGCGGAATTCGATGAGGTCGCAGCGGAACTCGGGCGGACCTTGGATCATTTCAAAATTCCGAAGCCTGAGAAAACCGAAGTCCTGGAAGCTTTCGCCGCTCACAAGGACGAGGTCACCGCCGGCTACGTCAAGCCGGGCTGAAGCGCTTATATCGCGCGGGCATTCGTTCTGAGCATGGGGCGCGGCGCCGTGGCTATGCGGCGCAGCCGCACCGCGCAATTTTCCGATGGTTCCTACTCCGAACCCGCCCGAGCTGTCTCCACTCTGAGCGACCCTTCCGGCAACGGGCGCAGGAGTTCAGCCTCGGACCTCGTCAAGTGGATCCAGGCCGCCCAGTCCGATGGCCGCAGCACAACCACTTGCCGGTTGTGATATGGCGCCACGTCCGGCCCCGGCTCGCTCGTCAGCATCGTGAACGTCGGCGGCTTGTTGCCGATACCCTCGCGCCACAACCCGGCAATCGCCATGAACGAATGGCCATTCAGCGTGAACCTGTGCTTGGTTTTTGGATATTTCGTTCCCGTGAATTCGAAGAATGCCGACGCCGGAACGAGACAGCGCTTGCTGTTGCCGAACTGCCGGCCCTCCGAGCGAAAGTTGAATACAGGTCCGCCTTTTGGCCCGGCCGGGGGAAAGCCGAACGTCATCGACGCCAGTTCGATTGCGTCGCCGGCGGCGCGCATTACAGGCGCGGGGTCGTTGATGTGGATGTCATCCGCCTGCGGCAGATCCAGTTCGCTTTGATGGCTGGGGATTTTGAGCGCCAGCGATTCCATCATCCTGCAGTATTCGGCCCAGGCGATGTGCTGCTCGTAGTCGTTGCACATGGAAAGGCTCCGGACGCTCGACCGAGATCAGTTCAATCCATAGCGTCTGGTTGGCGCTGATTGCCGGCGGATTTGATATAAGCCTATTTGGGCCGGCGTGCGGCAGCGATGGTCTGCAACAGATTGATGCTGTTCACGTCGGGTTGACTGGATGCGGCGACCGCAAGTGCGGCGGCCTCGGCTATTTTCGCGACGTCGTCGCTGCTGATCGTTCCGCGCTTTTCCAGCAGGTTTACAAGCTCGACAACGAGAAGAAAGGCGTTCACACCATATCGTTCGGCTTTGAGCTCGAACTCGCCTCGGGCCAATTTCTCCCTGTCTCCTTCAGCCCGTTTGTCCACGTCGGCGTCCTCTCCTATGGCTACAAGCTATTAACGCTTAGCACGAATGGTTTAATCCTTCGAACTGGCCACAACCTTCGCCAATTGCCGGGCATAGTGTCGCCGGTGGCAAGGGCATGGGTTCGGTTCAGCCAAGGATGAGACCAGCCAACAGAACGGTAAGAATAAAGGACAACTCGACGGTAAGTAGCCCGCATGCTTCCAAAGTGTTGGTTTGCCAAGCTTTCGTCGGGCGCCTCCGGTTTGAATTCCTGTTTCGCGAACCAACTTCATCGGGCACTAGATCGGACGCGGAGCCGGCTTGAATTTGGCAAAGCGCTCCTCTTCATCGGCCCGGAAGGCATCTCCGCGAAACTCCGGAGCACCGTATGCGCGGCGCCGGCCTGCCTTTCATCGACCCGGGCCATCACCAGTATGACACCCTCAGCGATCCTCGGCTTGCGCGGCTTCTGGGCGAAATTGGCGAAAGTTCCGAGAAGCACGCCGGCAAAGCCGCCCCACGCCGCACCGACCAGAGCCATGCCGGTCATCCCCGCAGGATCGACGTCTTGAGCTCCAAAAGCGCTGAAACCGGCCAACAGACCAGCCGTGGCGCCAAGTGCGGCACCGGCGACGGCGCTCCGCCAGACAGCGCTCATCTCATCGTCGTAATATCCAGCAACGCTGATCGGTTCATCGTTGTCGTTGTAAGATCCGACGACGCTGATCTGGCGGCGGCGAATCCCGGCAGCCTGAAGCGCGGCAACGGCACGTGCTGCCTGGGCATGGGAATTGAACAGTCTGCTGATTGTTTGCATTTACGCCCAGGCCCGACGCTCGTTAGCAGCGTCGGGCCTCTCCTCCCTGGCTTTGAACTCTTCCGCCCGGACGCATCTTCGTCGCGCCAAAGCTCACCACAACGTGAGCCAGCCGGCTACGTTCCTCAGCCGAGGCTTCGGTCCAACCCCAGAGTGTCTTGCTTGGGACCTAAGTCTGACCAGCTTGGGCGTGCTGAGGCCATGCCGCGCGGGGAAGGTCGCCGGCTCGAAGAGAGGGTTCAGATGCTATCGCAGACCCAAAAAACTCAAAATGGCTATTATGATCACGATCGCGCCGACCAGCCAGATAATGTTGTTCATGATTGCACTCCTTCGCCTCCGGGCGGGGCGCACGCCGGGGCGAAGCCCGCCACGCAAGTAGAACATTAGATACGGCTAAAGGTTCCTCGCGGGGCCTCGCTGTCGAAAGAGCCCACCGCACCAGTCGGCACGGCGGGCGAGGCAGAGTTTCACCCCGGTGGGGGCAGAAGACGGCGTTGCGTCCAAGGCTCAGCTGATGCTTCTGGACCAGTCATCAACCTGGCGCTCCGCCTCTTCCTTGGCGATGCCATATCGCTCCTGGATACGCCCCAAGAGCTGGTCCCGGTTGCCCTCGATCCGATCAAGATCATCGTCGGTTAAGTCACCCCACTGCTCTTTCGCCTTGCCTTTGAACTGCGTCCATTTTCCCTTGATTTGATCCCAGTTCATATGTTCCTCCTTGCTTCCTGGGCCCGCACTGAAGCGGAGCGCGGACCGATCGGCATTTCAATGTCGGTGACGAATGAAGATTAGCGGCCGCTAAAAGTTCCGGTGCCGGCGCAAAAAGCCCGCCGTGCCCGTGCCGGACTGCGAGGTGATGTTGATGATGCCTGGAGCTTGATGCTCCTTGCAGCGCCACCCTATCCCGTTGAAGTCGCTGAGCTTCTTCCTGGTTGGCTTTGGCTGGCAAGTCTCGACAGGCTGCCCAGCAGCATCGTTCTGTCCTTGCCGATCATCAGCACGCCGCTGTCGGGCGCCAACAGTGCCGAGAACGGCAGCATCGCCGCGCCGATCGGCGAAGCCTCGGGGCCGAATTGTCCCGATACGATTTCCGGCGCCACGATGCCGATGGCGCTGATCCTGTTGAACTGGGTCTGCACCTTTGCCAGCAGCTCGAGATGGATCGGCCGCGGCAGGATGCTGTCGAGAACGATCGCCTCGATGTCGATGACCGAGGTGATGGCGATGATCGCCTCGACCAGCGCATTGACGCAATCGTCGATCCATTCGGACAGCGGCTCGCGCGCCCCCGGCGGCAAGGGGTCGAGTTCGCGCACGCGATTGATTTCGATGCCGCGCGATTTGAGATGATTGACCAGCACATAGATCGAAGCGCGATGCAGCAGGCTCTGGTAGCGCGCCGGCTTGGCCGCCACCGAATCGAGGCTTGAAGGCGAGACCGGCAAAGGACCGAGCGCGGCGCTGTTGCCGTGCGGCCCGGTGTGGACCTTGCCGCCTTGCACCAGTCCGCCGCCGACAAAGGTGTCGATCGAGATATGCATGAAGTCGCGGAACCGTGCGCCGGTCCCTTGGATGAGCTCTGCGAGTGCAGCCGATGACGCGTCGTTTTCCACGAAGACCGGGGTCTTCGGCTTTGTGGCGAAGAACGTCGTCAGATCGATTGCTTCCCAGCGGCTGCCAAGGTCGTCGGGAAAGCCGAGTTCCTCGCTCCAGCCGCCGAGGAAATACGGCGAGGCGATGCCGACGCCGACGATGCTGGCATCGTCAAGCCCCTCGATCAACTTGTCGAAATTGGCCAGCGACATGTTGCCGGCCTTTAGCACCATGTCGGGGTCCGGAAAGCGATATTCGTGCGACTCGCGCGAGCGGACCTCGCCGGCGAAGTCGACGAGCACGGCTTCCAGCGCGCGCCGGCCGATCTTGATGCCGACGCTGTAGATGCGCTCCGGTGCAAGTCGGTAGAGAGTGGACGGCGATCCGCGTTGTCCGAACCTTTTTCCCACTTGCTTTACGAATCCCGATGATTCCAGCCCGTCGACAATAGCGGCGACCGCGGCCGGCGTCAGATTTGCGGCGCGCGCCAGGTCTGACTTGGATGCCTCCTTCAGGCGGCGGATGGCATCAAGCACGAAACGCTCGTTATAATGCCGCACCTTGACCGAATTGCTGCCTTTTCCGGACAAAACCGGCGCCTCCCCATTCATTCCCGCAGAGTCACTCCAGTCGTCGGCAGCTTTGGGACTGCCGTGGGAGAGAGCACTCAAATCGCACCCGTGCGCGACGCGACAGTGCCCTTCGCGGCCATGGAAGTCAATTTTCCAGTTGCGGCATTCAGCCATTTAATATAGCAAATTGAAAAAATAGGACCAGGGAGGAAAGGTGCTGCACTTGGGCGCATTAGGCGAAGCCGACGCCATGGTGAAGAACGACGCGGCTGTCCCCGTTGCCCTGGTTCAGGCGACAAAAGCCTTCGGCGGCACGATTGCCCTCAAGGACGCGTCCTTCGAATTGCGCTCAGGCGAGGTGCTGGCTCTGCTTGGCGAAAACGGCGCCGGCAAGAGCACCTGCGTAAAGCTGCTGGCCGGCGTGTATCTCCCGACCGGCGGCCATGTCGAAGTCGATGGCAAGCCTGTGGTCTTCCATTCGCCGCACGACGCCCAGGCTGCCGGCATCTCGGTCATGCACCAGCACCCCGGTCTTTTCCCTGATCTTTCATCATCCTGATCTCCTCCGAAATGCCCGAACTCATCGGCATGTGCGACCGCATTATCGTCCTGCGCGAAGGCCATCGGACGGCCGAATTTGCCAGGGGCGAAGCCACTCAGGAAAAGGTGCTGGAAGCAGCGACGAAAGCCGGCGAAAGCGCCGGCCCGGTAGCACAGGCCGCCGGCGAGGAGAAAAGAAAAGGGCCGCTCGACATACTGAAGCGGCGGGAGTTCGGCCTGCTCGCCGCGATGCTGGCGGTCGCGATCCCGGTCACCATCATCAACCCGCGCATGGTGAGCGCTGCAAACCTGACCGCCGTGTCGATGGATGCCGCGCTGCTCGTGGTTGCAGCACTCGCGCAGATGCTGGTGCTGATCACCCGCAACATCGACCTTTCGATCGCCGCGGTGATTGGCCTGTCGGCCTACATGGCGGCCAGCATGGTCCAGGCCTATCCAGGGCTCGACATCGGCATCGGGCTGATGACCGCATGCGCCGTCGGTGGCGTCGCCGGCCTGATCAACGGCCTCGTCGTCACCAGGGGAAAGATCCCGGCGATCGTCGTCACGCTGGCCTCGATGTCTATCTTCCGCGGCTTCAACTCGATCTGGGCAGCCGGCGACCAGATCAGCGCCGACGAAGTCACGCAAGCCTGGCTCGACATGACCGGCCTGAAGATCGCCGGCGTGCCGCTGATCGTCGTCATCGCAATCGTCATCCTGTGCCTGGGCTACGTGCTGCTCTATCGCACCGCCTTCGGGCGCGAATTGTTCGCCGCCGGCTCCAATCCCGACGGCGCGCGTCTGATCGGCATCCCTGTCGACCGGCGCATTCTGCTGGCCTTTGGCATGGCCGGCCTGCTCGGCGGCCTGTGCGGCGCGCTGTGGGCATCGCGCTATGCGACCATCGACGCCCGCGTTGCGCTCGGCTTCGAACTCACGGTGATCGCGTCAGCGGTGGTCGGCGGCGTCGCCATCCGCGGTGGTTCGGGCACGCTGCTCGGCATCATTCTCGGAGCCCTCACGCTGCTGGTCATCAAAAACGGGCTGACGCTGGTGCGCGTCGATCCGCTGTGGCTGCAGGGCGTCTACGGCCTGGTGATCCTGGTCGCCATCGGCATCGACACCTTCATCGTACGGCGCGCCGAGCAGGCAAGACAGGCGAGGGCGCGGTGAAAAAGTTCCTCCGGTCGATCGACTTCTGGGATCTGCTGCTGGCGACCTCCTGTGTAGCCATCTTCCTCTATGCCGCGATCTTCGTGCCGAATTTCGTTTCCGGCTTCAATCTCTCGCAACTGGCCGCCAGCGCCTCGGAAAAGGCATTGCTGATCCTGCCGATGACGCTGCTCATCATCACCCGCGAGATCGACCTGTCGATCGCCTCGGTGCTGGCGCTGACATCCGTCGTCTTTGGCTTGCTGGTCCAGGCCGGTATGCCGACGCTTGCCGCAATTCCGCTGACACTCGTCGGCGGCGGCCTGCTCGGCGCCTTCAACGGCTATCTGGTCTCGGGCCTTGGACTGCAGTCGTTGGTTGTGACGCTCGGCACCATGGCGCTCTATCGAGGCCTTGGCTACATCCTGCTCGGCACCGGCTCGGTCAACATCCTGCCGCCCGCGGTCGTCGATTTCGGCATCAACAACCTGCCTGGCACCGAGATACCGTGGACCATCGTGCCCTTCCTGGTGCTGGCGCCGGTGTTTGCGGTCGTGCTGCAGAAGACGCCGACCGGCAAGCGCATCTACGCGCTCGGCGGCAGCCCCGAAGTGGCGCGCTATTCGGGCATAAACACGCGGCGGATGGTGCTGAACCTGTTCGTCGTCTCGGGCGTTGTCGCCGCCATAGCCGGCATCGTCTATACCGCGCGCCTCTCCAACGCCCGCGCCAACAATGCGCTCGGCATGGAGCTCGACGTCATCACCATTGTTCTGCTCGGCGGCGTCAGCGTCTTTGGCGGCAAGGGCCGCCTGACCGGCGTCATGCTGGCGCTGGTCCTGATCGCCATCATCCGCAACGTGCTGGCGCTCAACCAGATCGGTGGCGACGCGCAGGGCATGATCATCGGCCTGCTTCTGATCGGCTCGCTGCTGGTCGGCAATTACTGGCGCTCCACACAGGAGCTGCTCAGCAGATCCCGCGCAATGCGCGAGACAAAGGGGTGATCTCGGGCCCCTTCCTTCAAGCCCGAATTTTGACGGAGGAGTCACAATGAAAGCGTTTAGATTAGCCCTGCTCGCGTCCGCGGTTCTGCTTGCGCCAACGTCGCTGGCCTTCAGCCAGGAATGCGCCAAGGAACCCGTAACGGTCGGTTTCCTGCCCAAGCTCGACACAGATCCCTATTTCAAAGTGGCCTTCGGAGGCGCACAAGAGGCGGCCAAGGAAATTGGCGGCACCGCCACCCAGGTCGCCCCATCGCAGGCGACTGCCGAGGCGCAGATCGAATTCATCAACAGCCTCGTGTCGCAGAAGGTCGGGGTCATCGCAATTGCCGGCAACGACGCCAATGCCGTCGCGCCGGCGCTGAAGCGCGCCGTTCAGCAGGGCGTCAGGGTGATTTCGTATGATTCCGACGTGGCCGCCGATGCCCGCGCGGTGTTTGTCAATCAGGTGAAGGGCGACAGCCTCGCCGAGATGATGCTGGAAAGTGCATTCGCCCTCAGCGGCGGTGAAGGCGAATTCGCGATCCTGTCGTCGACGCCGACGGCGACCAACCAGAATGCCTGGATCGACTTCATGAAGGCGAAGATGGCGGCCGAGCCGAAGTTCTCCAAGATGAAGCTGGTGCAGGTGGCCTATGGTGAAGAAAGCGAACAGATCAACCAGCAGCAGGCATTGGCGCTGGTCCAGGCGTTTCCCGATCTCAAGGTGATCATCGTCCCGGCAGGCATTGGCCTTCCGGCGGCCGCGCGTGCACTCGAGGAAGCGGGCATGATCGGCAAGGTCAAGCTGACCGGCCTCGCGCCGGCCACTCTGATCTCGAAATACATCAAGGACGGGGCGGCTCAGGATATCTGGTGGAACGTCACCGATCTTGGCTATCTTACCTATCAGACAGCCCAGGCGCTTGCGCAGTGCAAGATCACCGGCAAGGAGGGTGAGAAGTTCACGGCAGGCAGGCTCGGCGAATACACGATTGGCGCCGGCGGCGAACTGATCCTTGGTCCGGCCAAGATCGTGACCCCCGAAAATCTGGCCGAGTTCAAGTTCTGATTCTATGGAGCTCAAGCTCCAGAGGGGCGCCGGTCGATCCGGCGCCCTTCCTAAAACATCTCGAATGAAAACAGTGCGGGGCGGCAATGAAGATCTTGCTTGCAGGCGAAACCTTTGCAGCGACGACGTCGGTTGCCATCGGCAGCGACGTGCTTACAAGTGCGGCCTCGACCAATGGCGCTATGGCCTTCAATGCCGCGCTGGCCACTGAAGGCATCGCCGTCACGCAGATCGGCGGCGAGCGTTGCAGCGCGGAGTTCCCTTATGACCTCGATGGGCTCGCCCAATATCAGGCGGTGGTGATCTCCGATGTCGGCGCCCTGACATTGCTGGTCACGCCGGATGCCCGCGCCGGGCGTGTCGGCGTCAACCGCCTCGATGTGCTCAAGGCCTATGTCGAAGCTGGCGGCGGGCTGATGCTGGCCGGCGGTTACATGGGCTTTCAGGGCATGTTCGGGACGGCGCGTTTCCACGACACCCCGGTCGAGGACGTTCTGCCCGTCCGCTGCCTACCCTACTGCGACGGCATGGAGGTGCCGCAAGGCCTGCAGGCCTCCATCCTGCAGTCGTCACATCCGATTTTTTCCGGGGTGGAGGGGCCTTTGCCGCCGATTCTCGGCATGAACAAGCTGGAATTCAGGCGCGACGGTTCGTCCCGGCTTCTGGCGACCTGCCACCATCGCGGCACCGACTGGCCGCTCCTTGCCGTCGGCAGCCATGGCCGCGGCCGCGCGATTGCCTGGGCAACCGATATCGGCCCGCATTGGCTCTCGCAGGATTTCCTCGCATGGCCGTTCTACGGAAAACTGATGGCGAACATGGTCCGTTGGCTCGCCGGCAATGAATGAGAAAGCTGGTTTGACCAGTGCGGTGCCCAATCCTCCAACGAAAGACCAGGCCATTAAGCATGCGTTGAATCAGGACGGCAGTGGCTCATAAACCGAAACCCCGATGTATCGATCGTATGAGCCGCGATCTTTCTCAGGAAGCTTGTCTCGGGTTACGCGCAATGTGAATCCCCCATGCAAGTGCCCCGCGTCGAGAACCATCCAATCGAAAATATCGTCGTCTTCAAATGCAAGTCGCTGTCCGACTTGATGCCATTTCTGAAGCTCGGGTGGCACCCCGAAAAACGTACCCGAAAATAGCCGCTCCTCAGCATGATAATGCACTGCGGCAAGCCAAAGGAAAACAAAGTTGTCCTCCCCAAGACGTTCGGACTCGTCGGGATCGCGAAACCGAAGCTTCGCGGAACAGAAGGCATCTGCATTTCTCTCGATGTGTTCGACAAATGTCGGCACACTCGCAAGTGCGCGATCGTAAGCTGCAAGGAAGGCGGGGTCTGTCTGCGAGATAGTCGTGAAGAGTGGCTCATTCCGCGGTTCGTCGAATTCACTGTTCGATTGAGATTTTTCGCCCATAAAAGACCTCTTGGACTAACCTTGAACCGCTCAACGACCTGCGAAGTCCGCGCGCTTCTTCCGGTGTGGGGAGGCGGCACTCGCGAGGCGGTGTCGCACTACCAGCCAAAGAGCCCTATCACGCTAGCGACCAACCGCCATCCACCAATATATTCGCGCCGGTGATCAGTGACGCCGCCGGCAAGGCGAAGAACACCACGGTGCCGGCGACGTCGATCGGGTCGCCTATGCGGCCGAGCGGGATGTGGCCGAGCACATGCAGGCGAGTGCGCAGGCGCGGCCGATGCCGCGCGAGGCGCCGGTAACCAGCACCACCTTGCCGGCCAGGTCGAATTTCGGCGTGAATTCATTTGTCATGCGATTCCACCTTGTTCTTCAAATCGGTCCGGCTGCCGTGTCGGACCGAATAGGCTCGCGTGAATTCGGCGCCCAGCAGAAATATCTCCGCCGAATAGTAGACCCATAACAGCACGACGAGCAGAGCGCCGGCCGCGCCGTATGACGATGAGATGGCGCTGGTTCCGATATACCAGCCAATCAGCGACTTGCCGATGGTGAACAGAAACCCGGTGACCACGGCGCCGAGGCCGACATCGCGCCATTGCAGGCTGCGGTCGGGCAGCACCTTGTAGATCGCGGCAAACAGCAGCGTGATCAGGGCAAACGAGACGATCCCGTTGATGGCGCTCAGGATGATGGTGCCGAACGGCAGATAGGCGTTGATGACCTCTCCGAGCGCCGAAATTGCAGCGCTTACGACCAGCGACACCAGGAGCAGGAAACCAAGCGCGGCGACCAGGCCCAGGCTTGCAATGCGTGCCCGAACCAGCCGCGAGATCGTTGCCCCGCTCGGTTTGACTTTCCAGATCTCGTTCAGCGCCAGCTGCATTTCGCCGAACACGCCGGATGCGGCGACGAACAACGTGACCAGCCCCAGAATGCTGGCAAGGGTTCCCGCTTCCTTCTGCGAGGCGTTCTCGATCGTCGCCTGCAGCAGCTCGGCACTTTGCGGCCCCATCAGGCCGGCGATCTGTGCCGAAAGGGCGAGTTGCGCCGCCTCGTGCCCGAAGGCCATGCCGGCGATAGCGACAACGATGAGCAGGATCGGCGCAAGCGAAGTCGTGGCATAAAACGCTATCGCCGCCCCATGGCTCAGCGCATTGTCGTTGACGAAGCCGAGGATGCTTTGCCTGAGGAGTACCCAGCCCTCCGTCGCCAAGTTCCACATGTGGGCCTCGCATAGTTGTCATTAAACAAGTAGCGGCGAGATAGAAGTGGGCGAGGGGTAGTGGACGACCTGGCCGCCGGCTCTGAAAAAACCTCGCGGAGGCGCAGGTGTTGCTGGCCGAATTGCGGTAGCCCGCGAGAAACCGACGCAGCCACTTTCGTTGGGCCGCTCACCCCTTATTGCCTAAGGAAATTGGACGCGCTCATGATCCAACCAATGGAACTGCGACAGTCGTCCCATAATTTATCGGATACCGATCGAAGTACGGGAACTCGATAACGAAAGCATACCTGGCCGTGAGATGTGCCATTCGAAAGCCGCCGTTGGGGGCGTCGATTGCTATTGTTACGTCTACGTCTTTCAATCCCAAAGTCAGCAATTTTGCCGTGGCTATGGCTTCTATCTCGGCCTGCGTCAGCGAGTTCTTCATCTGCAGCGCACGCGCGGACGTTTCCAGCGTATACCGAACACTGGACATGGCATTCAAGGCCCAGCCGAATGCGAAGACGCCGATCAAGACCATTATCAGAACAGGGGCGATCAGCGCGAACTCCAACGCAGCTCCGCCTGATGCTCCCCGTATGAAGGCCCTCGCTTTAGCGAACACGGATCACCTGTTGGTGGCTGAGCTCGCGCGAGAGCGAAAACGCGCCGAAACTGAAGGGCGGTGACCAGGTGGCTGTCGCTTGGATTTCGACGAAAACCGCGGGAGCTTTCAAACTGTCGCACAGGACAGATGGATCGACCACGGTGGTCCCGCACATATATTTCCGGCTCAGCGTCACCTGCGCGTCGCCGGGATGGTTTTCCCAGCCTGAAAGAGCGACAGCTTGGATAGTCGCATCCTCGGCTGCTCCTTGCATCACGAGATTCGCCGCCGTTTTGACGCCTGCACGCATCGACAACGCGTTCGACACAAAAGACCAGCCGTCAATGATGCCAAGGAGTACCAGGCAAAGGATCGGCACAATCAGCGCAAACTCTACCGCGGCAGCACCCGAATCGCTGCGGAACATCCGGACTGCTGACCCTGTCACGAAGATTACTCGACAAGCTTTATGGATTGCGTCGCCGGAATGTCTCGCATTCCAAGGCTCGTGCAGTCCTGATTGACGTTCGCGTTGCCGGACCACTGCACGGTACTGGCGACGACCTGAGTGCAACCGCCTTTGCCCGAGAAATTGCCGAGATAATTAACGTCTTGCGTTGGAAAATACAAAGCGCCGGTCAAAAGCGAATCTGCCGTGCCATTAACCGTGTTCGATCCAGTCAGGTTGGCTTTGTCGCCGTAAAACAGCACCCCCGAATAGGTGCCCGACGTTGGTGCGCTGAGCTTGATGGTGGCCGTGCCGTTCATGCTGACGCCGGAGCTGCCGGCCAGATAAATGATGACTCCGTCGCCGGAAATATTCGCGTTCGAGTTCGCTTTGAAATCACCGCCTTGAATGACGTATATCCCGGGCGAAAGCGTTACATTGCCGCTCAAGCTGAGCCCCCTGCAGTATGTTCCAGGTTGCAACACCGACTGATTGCTGTTTCGACAGGGGTTCGTGGCCGGTGGCGCCGGCAAGTCGGCAAAAGGATCGGCAGCGGGCAACGCCTGGGTTATCGGCCTGGCGCACACGGTCGTCACGGGGTTGCTCAACGAAACACCGCCTGCCGATACCAGGCAATCGACCTGAAGGCTTGCCGATCCCTGAAGCTTGATGGCGTCCGCGGCTATCGAATTCGACATCACGACGCAGCCGTTCAGTTTGAGATTCGAACTGCCGGAAAAGAGCGCCGCTTTCGGAGCGGAATGATTGAGAGCTAGAGCGCAGGCCTTTGAGGCGTCGGTGATAAGAGCCACCGCTCTTGCCTGTGCGCCGACCGCATTTTGCGTGAATATCGATGTAAAAAACCGATCGAGGGTCTGATGAACGATGACCTCGACAGCCTTTTGGGCCACATTCGGGCCGGAGGACGGGGGCGTGAAGATTTCGATTGTGCCTGTCGACGGGTCCCAGCCATTCGTTGTCGCAGACAATGTCGCGGCGGAGACTATCGTTGGTTTGTCGGATCCTGAAACCTTTTCCAAAGCGCCAGCATAGGCTGCCGCATCCGCCACCGCTTGTAGCTTCAGGCCGCTGTAATACCAGTAGGAAGTCTCAACGCCGAGACCCGCGCCGCCGACGACGATCGGCAACGACAGGGCAAAAATAGTGGCAACGTTGCCACTCTTGCCGGTTCGTCGCATGCAGAAAAAACGCCTGAAGATACGGGCACGCCAGTCCATTCCTCATTTAAGCCGGGATGCATAAAGGAATGACTAAGAATTTCCGTCCATTTCTTGGCTGTGATCCATTCAAACGGCGCTTAGCGGTTCTGCTGCACCCGTTCGCCGGTTGTGCCCTGAGAGGCATTTTCTAAGATCTGAGAACGCGGACGTTAGGCCCACAGGACCGTCGGTAACACTTTGGCCGGGTGCATTGTCTTCACAGAAAGCAATCCGATTTTGGGGCCAAGCGCAAGAAAACACCGCCGGCGGCCGGTTTCGTTGGCAAACCGTTACCGTTCCCTGCTATTCCCGCATCCTGATGCATGTTGCCCAAGTGTGCCGCGGTTTTGGGACAGCGACATGCGCAAACAAAGACTTAAAGCAGTGGACGCTCTCGCATGACCAATGTCGCCTTGACCGGGCTTGCCCGCGATCTTGCCAAGCGCGCCGCACAAGGCCGCCCGGTGCGCATCGGCGTCATAGGTTCCGGCGAGATGGGAACCGACCTGGTGACGCAAGGCATGCTGATGCCGGGCATTTCGGTTTGCGCGATCTCGACGCGCCGCCCGCATACGGCGCGTGATGCCATCCGCATCGCCTATGGCGACGAGGCGATGGCACGGGAGGCCGATACGCCGTCGAAGCTCAGCCAGGTGATCGAAAGCGGCAAGATCGCCATAACCTCGAACGAAATGCTGGTCACCAATCCGCTTATCGATGTCGTCATCGATGCTACCGGCAAGCCCGGCGTCGCCGCCGATTTCGACCTGATGGCGATGCAGCACGGCAAGCATCTGGTGATGATGAATGTCGAGGCCGACGTCACTATCGGCTGCTATCTGAAGCAGCAGGCCGACCGGCTCGGCGTCGTCTATTCGGTCGGCGCCGGCGACGAGCCGTCGAGCTGCATGGAGCTGATCGAGTTCGCCTCGGCGCTCGGCTACACCATCGTCTCCGCCGGCAAGGGCAAGAACAACCCGCTCAACCACGACGCCGTTCCCGACGACTATCGCGAGGAAGCGCTACGCCGCAACATGAATCCGCGCATGCTGGTCGAGTTCGTCGACGGCTCGAAAACCATGGTTGAGATGTGCGCCATTGCCAACGCCACCGGGCTGGTGCCCGACGTTCCCGGCATGCACGGCCCCAAGGCCGATCGCGACGAGCTGGTCAAGGTGCTGATCCCGCGCGAGCAGGGCGGCATCCTGTCGAAGAACGGCGTCGTCGACTACACCGTCGGCAAGGGCGTGGCGCCCGGCGTCTTCGTAATCGTCGAGGCGACGCATCCGCGCATCATCGAGCGCATGGACGATCTGCATATCGGCCACGGCCCCTATTACAGCTTCTTCAGGCCCTACCATCTGACCTCGCTGGAAGTGCCGCTGACGGCCGCTCGCATCGCGCTTTATGGCAAGCCCGACATGGTGCCGCTGCCACGGCCGGTGGCCGAGGTCTGCGCCGTGGCCAAGCGCGATCTGGCGACGGGCGAGACGTTCGATGCGATCGGCGAGACCTGCTACCGCTCCTGGACCATGACCGTCGAAGAAGCCCGCGCCCATCGCGCCGTGCCCGTCGGCCTGCTCGAAGGCGGCAAGGTGCTGAAACAGGTGCGGAAAGGCGAATTGCTCACCGCCGACAATGCCGCGCCCGACCCGACGACCAGGCTGTTCGCCTTGCGCCGGCTGCAGGACGGGATGCTGTATGGAGCGTAAGGCTCTCGACCGGTGAGCCGTCGCAATGGCCTCCGGCCGAGCACTGGCTTTGTCATGACGAATTCGCTATATTGTAGTGACGATGAAGGCGGAGGCGATTACATGAATCTTCAGATCAGGGATCCGCGCGCACGCGAACTGGCGCGAGAGCTTGCTGCCAAACGCAAGATTTCTATGACGGAAGCGGTCATCGAAGCGCTTGAATCCGAGTTGAAGCGGGAGAGCGGACGCATTCCCTTGGCCGAGCGGCTTGCTGCCATTGCCAACGACTTCAAGGCCAAGGCAGGCCAAGATGGTCGGGCTATGACGAAGGATGAGATCGATGAGATGTGGAGCCATTCCTGATGTTCGTCGACACCTCCGTGGTTGTCGCGATTCTTTCAGGCGAAGAGGATGCCCGCGAGTGGAGCAACCGAATCGAGGCAGCGCCCGCAAGAATAACTTCGGCGTTGGTGGTGCTTGAAGCGGCGATGCGGCTTTCGACCATGCTTGCCGTGCCGCCGGTTGTCGCCGGAGATGCGATAGAGGCGTTTCTTCGCGAGGCTGAAATCGAAATTGTGCCTATCGACGCCAGCGATGCCAAGCTCGCAATCCATACATTTTCAGATTACGGAAAGGGGCGCGGACATCCCGCCCAGCTCAACTTAGCCGACTGCCTTTCTTATGCTTGCGCAAAAAGTCATGGCTCCGCACTGCTCTACAAGGGCAACGACTTTTCGCATACCGATCTCGCGTAATCCGAAATCAGCTGTTACTTCCCCAGTTCGATCGACCGCAGCCGCGCCGCTTCCACCGCCTCAGTGAGCAGGCGCGTCAGACGGTCCTCGCCCATCAGCACGGCAAGGGCGGCAGCCGTGGTGCCGTTGGGGCTGGTCACCTGCTGTCTAAGCACGCCGGGCTCCTCGCCGCTTTCGGCGGCAAGCGAGGCGGCGCCGTAGACCGTTTGCATGGCCAGGAGCTTTGCGACCTTGCCAGGCAGGCCAGCCTTCTCGGCGGCCACGGTCAGCGCTTCGATGAAGTGGAAGATATAGGCCGGCCCCGACCCGGAGACCGCCGTCACCGCGTCCATCAGGCCCTCGTCGTCGATATCGGCCACTTGCCCGCTCGCCGAGAGCAGGTCGGCGACGAAACGTTTAGTCTCGTCGGAAACCAGCCTGTTGGAAAACACCACCATCATGCCCTTGCCGATCGCCGCCGGCGTATTGGGCATGCAGCGCAGGATCGGCGCGCGATCGCCGAGAATGCCTTCGAACGTAGCGACCGGCGTCCCGGCGGCGATGCTGAGGAAAGTGGTTCGGCCATCGTTGAAGCGGATGTAGCCAGCCGTCACGTTACGGATCACCTGCGGCTTGACCGCAATGACGACGAGGGCCGGCACGGCGTCCGCCGGGATGGCGCCGGCGTCCGCGGCAGCAGAGCAGCCCAGTGCTTCGGCACGCTTGCGCAACTCGGCATTGGGCTCGACCACGAACACCGCAGCCGGAGCGAGCTTGCCGGCTTTCAGCCAGCCCGAGAGCATGGCGGAGCCCATATTGCCGCAACCGGCGAGAACAAGCCTGATCGTCATCGAAAGCCTCCATAGAGATGGCTTCCCCATAGACGTTCGCGGCAGGGCGGGGAAGCCCTTTTGGGACCGTGATCAGGCGGAAACCCGGACCTTGCGGTTGGGATGCGCATGTAGTCGCGCAGGGGCGCGGCGACCACATTAACCTTTTATTTCCTATGCCTGTTTAGCATCGCTTAACCAGTGGCGGTCGCTACGTCCCAGCCCGAGGGGGAAGCTCCAGAAACCATGGCTTATAGGAATAATCGTGAACACTGGAGGAACGAGCAGTCCCTGCTGTCGTTCGTCGAGGCAGCGCGCGACGAAGACGAAGCAGCGCTGGTTTCCCTCGAGGACCGTACAGCCCGGTCATGGCGCGAGGATGCCGCCACACGCCATCGTCTGGCCCGCTCGCGCCGCGAAGCGCGTGCCAGCCCGATCCTGTTGGGAGCCGCAGGCATAGGCCAGCCCCATCCTGATGCGTCAAAGGCCGGCCCCATACTGATGGAAGAGGCTACAGCTGCCGATGCATTTTTCGACCCCGTAGGCTCCCTTGACGGCCCCGATTCCGGTTCCGCCGATCGCGCCGCATACCCGGCAGCGCCGCCTCTCGCTCTGCTCGAGGTCGCGCGCACCAAACGGCCGGGTCCAATCGGTGCCGTGTTGTCGGCGCTGGGCCGGCTCATGCCCGGCAGAGCGCAGGAGGAGATGACGTCGGGTGAAACTTCCACCGCGACAAACTCAAGCGCAGCCATGTCGCCTGCCTTCTACCCGCAGCCGCTCTATGCCGGTCGGGCACCGTATCCGCAGCAACCCACGCCGCCGCATTCGGCACATACTCAGGCCTGGTCGAGGGACGCAATTCAGGCCTCGGAAGCCGCCGATCAGCAAAGCCAGATCGAGGAAATCCGCGCCAGCCTGCGCGAATTCCGCGAGGCGGTTCGCGAGCTCACCGAAAACCGCACGCATCGCCGCTATTTCTGAGCGTCGAATAAAACATGCCGGTTTCGAGTTAACGGCATGGGACGGCGCATTGACGGGATTGCCCGGCTCGATTTTCGTGAAAATGCCGCGCTGCATGTCCGCCCGCCCGCGCATGGTTCTGGGCAACGACCTGCATAAAAACATATCTGGAGCACGCCGCATGGATGCGGCAGGCTTAGCAATAGGCGTCGAGGGTGGTTCATGGCCGAGTTGATTGACGGAAAAAGCGTCGCCGAAGACGTGGTGCGGCGGGTCAAGACACTGACCGCCGAACTAGCGGAAAAAGGTGGGCAGCAGCCCGGTCTCGCGGTGGTCATCGTCGGCGAGGATCCGGCGAGCCAGGTCTATGTCGCATCCAAATCCCGTACCGCCAAGGAATGCGGCTTCCATTCGGTTCAGCACACACTGCCGGCCGAAACCTCCGAGCCGGACCTTTTGAAGATCATCGGCCAGCTCAATGCCGATCCGGCCATCAACGGCATCCTGGTGCAGCTTCCGCTTCCCGGCCATATCGACGCCGGCAAGATCATCCAGACCATCGCGCCGGAGAAGGATGTCGACGGCTTCCACTTCATCAATGTCGGCAAGCTCGGCACCGGCGAGCTTGAGACCGCCTTCGTGCCTTGCACGCCGGCCGGCTCGATGCTGCTGATCGAACGGGTGCGTGGCAAGGACCTGTCCGGCCTCAATGCGGTCGTCGTCGGGCGTTCGAACATCGTCGGCAAACCGATGGCCAATCTTCTGCTTGCCGCCAACTGCACCGTCACTATCGCACACAGCCGCACCAGGGACCTGCCGGCGCTTGCCCGCACCGCCGATATTCTAGTTGCAGCCGTCGGCCGGCCCGAAATGGTCCGCGGCGACTGGGTCAAGCCTGGCGCAACCGTCATCGACGTCGGCATCAACCGCATCGCCGCACCTGAGAAGGGTGAAGGCAAGACCCGCCTCGTCGGCGATGTCGCCTTTGCCGAAGCAGCGACGGCGGCCGGCGCCATCACGCCGGTGCCTGGCGGCGTCGGACCGATGACCATTGCCATGCTGATGGCCAACACGCTAGCTTCCGCCTATCTCGCGGCCGGGTTGAAACGGCCTTCCTTCTGACCAGAAAGCAGCGTCCTTGCCGAACCTCACTGTTCCCTTAGAACGGCCGGTCACCAATGATCCCGTTCAGGGCGGCCGGCAGTTCGGGTTTCTGCTGGTCGACAAGTTCTCTATGTTCTCGCTGGCCGCGGCAATCGACACGTTCCGGTCGGCGAACCGGCTGCTCGGCCGCGATTTCTATGGCTGGACGACGGTGTCGGCCGACGGCGATGCCGTCATGGCGTCCAACGGCCTGCCGCTCAAGATCGACTACGCCGTCGCCGATCTGCCGCCGGTCGATATCCTGTTCGTCTCGGTCGGGCTGACGACGGAATTTCCGGGCAAGAGCAAGGTGCTGGCAGCGCTGCGCAGTTGGGGCCGGCGCGGCAATGCGCTCGGCGCGCTTTCGGTCGGCTCCTATTTGCTTGCCGAAGCAGGCCAGCTCGATGGCTATCGCTGCACCATCCATTGGGAAAACCGCGCCGGCTTCCTCGAACGCTTTCCGGACATCAACTGCACCGGCAACGTCTTCGAGATCGACCGCAAGCGCTACACCTGCGCCGGCGGCACCACATCGATCGACCTGATGCTGGAGATCGTGCGCGGTGATTTCGGCTCGAGCCTCGCCAATGGCGTCGCCAACCAGTTCCAGCATGAGCGCATCCGCTCGGCCGGGGACCGCCAGCGCGTCGGCCCGGAACGCGACCTCACCGGCAAGTCGGAGAAGCTGCGCCGCATCGTCGAGCTGATGGCCGACCATCTCGACGAGCCGCTGTCGGCGGTGCAGCTCGCCAAGTCGGCGGGCCTGTCGGTGCGCCAGGTCGAGCGCCTGTTCCTGCGCCATCTCAGTGTGACGCCCGGGCGCTATTATATGCGGCTCAGGCTCGAGCGGGCGCGCGAATTGCTGCGCCAGACCAACATGCCGATCCTCGACGTGGCAATCGCCACCGGCTTCACCTCGCATTCCTATTTTGCCCAGAGCTACCGGCTGCAATTCGGCCGGCCGCCTTCCGATGAACGCCGCACGGCCTATTGAGGGTTTGGCAGAGAGGCGACGCAGCTTCGTACTCCGTCCGGGCTTGTGTCGCGACCCGGCGTCAAATAGCTTTCCGGCGCCGAGCGGCGGCGACTGACGGGGGAGATTTTTGATGGCGGGATTTGTGCAGAGCGTCGCTGCGGCGGCCTTGTTGCTGTGGACGACGGGGTTCGGCTTCGCCGCCGATCGCGTCATCGTCGTTCTCGATGCCTCCGGCTCGATGTGGGCGCAGATCGACGGCAAGCCCAAGCTCGAAATCGCCCGTCAATCGCTGCGGAACGTGCTGCAATCGGTCCCGGCCGAGGAGGAAATAGGCTTCATGGCCTATGGCCATCGCGAGAAGGCCAGTTGCGACGACATCGAACTCATCGTGCCACCGCAGGCAGGCTCGGCAAGTGCGATCTCAGCCGCGGCCGACAGCTTGAAATTTCAGGGCAAGACGCCGCTGACCGCTGCGGTCAAGCAAGCGGCGGAAGCATTGAAATACACCGAGGACAAGGCGACGGTCGTTCTCATCACCGATGGCATCGAGACATGTAGCGGCGATCCCTGTGCGCTCGGCAAGGAACTGGAGGCTGCTGGCGTCGACTTCACCGTCAATGTCGTCGGCTTCGGCCTGACGGCGGCCGAGGGCAAGCAGGTCGGTTGCCTCGCCGACAATACCGGCGGCAAATATATCGAAGCGTCGGATGAAAAGGCATTGCAGGACGCCCTCGTCGAGACCGTTGCGCCTCCGCCACCCGCCCCTGAACCGACTCCCGCCCCGCAGCCTGCTCCCCAGCCGGCGCCCGCCCAGCCGGCGGAGTCCAATTTCGTGCCCACCGTCGTGCTTGCCGAGGGTGGCGATCCCGTCACCGACGGCAATGCCTGGGAGATCTACAAGGCGAATTCCGACGGCACGCGCGGCGATCCCGTCACCACCGAATATGGCACCTACAAGGGCAATCTGGAGCCGGGCGACTATATCGTCGTCGCGCGTGCCGGCGAGGCCAGGGCCGAACAGAAGATCAAGATAGAGCCTGGCCAGGTCGCCAAACCGCACTTCAACCTGAATGCCGGCACGCTGGTCATCCACCCGCGGCCAAGCGAAGGAGCGGACGTTGATGACGGCGCGGCTGTCGTAATCGGCTATCCCGGCGTCGACACCCCGCCGACCTACTACGGTGACACGAAAGTCGTGCTGCCGGCCGGTGACCAGAAGGTGACGGTCACGATCGGCCAGGGCATGGTTATCGAGACGATCCCGCTTGCCGCCGGCAGGGTCATCGACAAGGACATCATCGTCGGCGTCGGGCGTATCGTCGCCAACGCCTATTATGCTGCCGGCGGCGACAAGGCCGAGGGTTCTGGCGTCGGCTTCAAGGTGCTCCAGGCGAAAAAGAACATCGACGGAACCAGGCAGGAGGTGACCTATGCCTACGGTCCGGACAGCAAGTTCGATCTGCCGCCCGACGATTATGTAATGGTCGCGACGGTCGACCTTGCGGTGGCCGAGCAGCCGTTCAGCGTCAAGGTTGGCGACCATCAGGATCTGAAGATCGCGATGAACGCCGGCATGCTGACGATAACCGCGCCAGGGGCCTCGAAGATCGAGATATTCGAGGCCAGGAAGGCCATCGACGGAACCCGCAAGTCGGTCGGCTACGCCTACGACCAAAAGTATCAAGCCACCCTGTCGGCCGGCGACTACGCGGTGGTTTCGGAGAAATCGGACAACAGCTCGAGGGAAGGCACGGTAACGGTCAGGGCCGGCGCGCGAGCCGAGCTGACCGTTCAGTAGATATAAGGGAGAGCGGCCACCAGCCGCTCTTCCATGGTCGAAAAGTCACGCCGTACCGAAGGCGCTGGCGCCATGGTCGGCGCGTCCCACCAACTGCCGGAACCCGGCGAAAAGCTCGCGGCCGAAGCCGAATTCATTGCCTATGAGGTCGCTGTCCGCGGGGCGGCGCAGTGCGAAATCGCCGGCTGGCACCAGTACCTCCAGCGTCCCGGCCTCGGCGTCGAGCCTGATGATATCGCCGTCATGGATCCTGGCGATAGGCCCGTCCTCCGCCGCTTCCGGCGTCACGTGGATCGCCGCTGGCACCTTGCCTGAAGCGCCCGACATGCGGCCGTCGGTGACCAACGCCACATGCTGGCCGCGGTCCTGCAGGATGCCGAGCACGGTGGTCAGCCTGTGCAATTCCGGCATGCCGTTGGCCTTCGGTCCCTGGAACCGAATGACGGCGATGAAGTCGCCGGTCAGCGACCCCGCCTTGAACGCCTCGTTCAGGCCTTGCTGGCTGTCGAACACCTTGGCCGGCGCCTCGATGACGCGCCGCTCCGGCTTGACCGCCGATGTCTTGATGACGGCGTGGCCGAGATTGCCCGAAAGCACTTTCAGACCGCCGCTCGGCTGGAACGCCTTCTTGAACGGCGCCAGCACCTTCTCGTCCCCGCTCTCGCGCGGCGAAGCCTCGCGCACGACGCCGCCGTCCGCACCGAGCTTGGCCTCGACCGCGTAGGGGCGCAGCCCTTCGCCCCACACCGTCTGGACATTCTCGTGCAGGATGCCTGCGTCGAGCAGTTCGCGGATCAGGAAGCCGAGCCCGCCGGCGGCGTGGAAGTGGTTCACATCGGCAAGGCCGTTCGGATAGACCCGCGCCAGCAGCGGCACGGCTTCCGAGATGTCGGAAATATCCTGCCAGGTAATGGCGATGCCGGCCGCCGCCGCCATGGCGATCAGGTGGATGGTGTGGTTGGTCGAACCGCCGGTGGCGTGGAGGCCGACGATGCCGTTGACGATCGAGCGCTCATCGATCATCCGCCCGACCGGCGTGTAGGCGTTGCCGAGCGCGGTGATCGCCAGCGCCCGCTTGGTCGCTTCCCTGGTCAGCGCGTCGCGCAGCGGCGTGCCGGGATTGACGAAGGAAGCGCCAGGCGTGTGCAGGCCCATGATCTCCATCAGCATCTGGTTGGAATTGGCGGTACCGTAGAAAGTGCAGGTTCCCGGCCCGTGATAGGATTTTGATTCCGCTTCGAGCAGTTCGGCCCGCCCCGCCTTGCCCTCGGCATAGAGCTGGCGGATCTTGGCTTTTTCGTCGTTCGGAATGCCGGTCGTCATCGGCCCGGCCGGGATGAAGACCGCCGGCAGATGGCCGAAGGTCAGCGCCGCGATCACCAGCCCCGGCACGATCTTGTCGCAGACGCCGAGATAGACGGCGGCATCGAACATGTTGTGCGACAGGCCGATTGCCGCGGCCATGGCGATCACGTCGCGCGAGAACAGCGACAGCTCCATTCCGGGTTGGCCCTGGGTGACGCCGTCACACATCGCCGGCACGCCGCCGGCCACCTGGGCGATGCCGCCGGCCTCGCGCGCCGCGTCCTTGATCAGCGCCGGGAATGTCTCGAAAGGCTGATGCGCCGACAGCATGTCGTTATAGGAGGTGATGATGCCGAGGTTCGGCACCCGGTCGCCGCCAAGCGCCACCTTTTCGGAAGGGCTGCAGACGGCAAAGCCGTGGGCCAGGTTGCCGCAGGACAGCACGGCCCGGTTGGCGGTGCGGTTCGAGGCTTCGGCGATGCGGCCGAGATAGGCCTCGCGACCGGGCTTGGAGCGCTCACGGATGCGCTGGGTGATGGCTTCGATGTCACGTCTTGCGGTCATGGCGGTCGGTCCTTTCAGGCGAGGTCCCGCAACACCTTCCGGCTGTTGCCGGGACCTGCAGCCAAGTTGAGATCAGGGTGCCCAGAAAACCTCTACGGGCTTTAGAGTGGCTTCGAGCACGGCGCGAATGGGCTTTCGTGCTCCAGTTCCAAGCGCGGCCTCGAATGCGGCGCGTTTTTCCGCGCCCTCGATATGCAGCGCGATGAAGGCGGCATTGATGATCCGCGCCAATGACAGCGTCAGCCGTGGCTCGCCGGCGCTTGCCGCGTGAACCGGAAGCACGATCCTTTGCGACGACGGATCGAGCAATCTTGCCAGGTTGTCGGCATCCGGAAAGAACGAGGCGGTGTGGCCATCAGTTCCCATGCCGAGCACAACGACGTCGAGTGGCCAGGGCAGCACTTGCAGCGCGTCACTATCGGAGACCGCTGCGCCCTCGATACTTGCCGCTGCGCGGTAGAGCGGCACGAAATTCGCGGCCGCGGCCGCGTTCTGCAGCAGGTTGGCGGCAACCAGGCCGGCATTGGAGCGCGGCGATGAGGGCGGCACGAAGCGCTCGTCGACCAATGTTATCGTCACCTTTTCCCAAGCGATCGGAACGGTCGAAAGCGCCTGGAAGAATTTCTCCGGCGTCGTGCCGCCCGAGACCGCGAGCAGTCCCGTGCCGCGCTCGGCGATCGCCTTTGACAGACGGCCGGCGACGTGGCCGGCAAGCGCTGTCGCCAGCTCCTTGCGTCCGGCAAATTCGTGCCAGTTGTAGGCGCCGCCTAATTGCTCTCGTGCCATGTCCGCCCGTCGCGTTCGATCAGCGCAATCGAGGCCGAGGGGCCCCATGTGCCGGCGGTGTAGCCTTGCGCCTCTTGCCTGCCGCTTTCCCAGGCGTCCTGGATCGGGTCGATCCATTTCCACGCCGCCTCGACCTCGTCGCGGCGCATGAACAGCGTCTGGTTGCCACGGATGACGTCCATGATCAGCCGCTCATAGGCATCGGGGGCGCGGCCGTCGAAGGATTGCGCAAAACTCATGTCGAGCGGAATCTGGCGCAGCCGCATGCCGCCCGGCCCCGGATCCTTGATCATGATGAACTGCTTGACGCCTTCGTCGGGCTGCAGCCTGATGACCAGCTGGTTGGCGGAGATCGGCCCGGCGCTCTCGCCGAAGATCGAGTGCGGGATCGGCTTGAATTCGATGACGATCTCCGAAACGCGGGTCGCAAGCCGCTTGCCGGTTCGGAGGTAGAACGGCACGCCCGCCCAGCGCCAGTTGCCGATCTCGGCCTTGAGCGCAACGAAAGTCTCGGTGTGGCTGTTCTTGCCGAGTTCCTCGACATAGCCTTTCACCGGCCCGCCGGCCGAGGCGCCGGCACGATATTGCCCGCGCACCGTGTGCTTCGGCGCTTCGTTGCCGTTGATGCGCTTCAGCGCCCGCAGCACCTTCAGCTTTTCGTCACGGACAGCATCGGCGTCCATCGACGACGGCGCCTCCATCGCGACCAGGCAGAGCAGCTGCAGCATGTGGTTCTGCACCATGTCGCGCAATGCGCCGGCCTTGTCGTAATAGGTGACGCGGTCTTCCAGGCCGACCGTCTCGGCCACGGTGATCTGCACATGATCGACATTGGCGGAATTCCAAAGCGGCTCGTAGAGCGCGTTGGCAAAGCGCAGCGCCATCAAATTCTGAACCGTCTCCTTGCCGAGATAATGGTCGATGCGGAAAATCTGGCTTTCATGGAAGTCGTCGCCGACCAGGTCGTTGAGCGCGCGCGCCGAAGCGAGATCGCGGCCGATCGGCTTTTCCAGCACGATGCGCGAATTCGGCGTGATCAGCCCGTGCTCCTTCAGCTTGTGCGAGATGTCGCCGAACAGCGCCGGCGCCACCGCCAGATAGAAAGCGCGGATGTGTTCGCTGTCGCCGATCGCCTTCTTCAGCCTGTCGAAGCCCGCACCTGTGGTTGCATCTGCCGGGACATAGGAGAGCCGCGCGAGGAACGTCTTCAGTTCCGTGGCGTCGATATCCTCCGGCTTCACATGATCGGCAATCGCCTGCCTGGCGAACGACTGGAATTCCTCGTCGGTCATCTTCGAACGTGATGTGCCGATGATGCGCGTCGGCTCGGAAAACTGGTGGTCGCGCTGCCGGTGATACAGCGACGGCAGAAGCTTACGTTCCGACAGGTCGCCGGTGCCGCCGAAAATGATGAAGTCGAAGGGGTCGACGGGAATGATCTGGCTGGTCATGGTCTGTCCGCTGTGACGCCGGTCGCGATAACGCGGCTGATATAATCTAATCGATTTAAACTTGCCAGTGCCATTGCGTCACATCCGCGTGTGCTCTTGACACGGGCGCTAGCCGGAGGCTTGTCGGCAAGCGATGCTTCCGGAGCCTTCGCAGGTGCAGCATAGTGCCGGATGGCAGCGAAAGCCAAAGGAGAAATCGTCGATGAACGCACATCTTTCGATGGCCTGGCCAAAGGCGTCGTCGATCGCCTTCAACGATGAGTGAGAAAAGCATGCGCCTGCAAAACAAAGTCGCCATCATCACCGGCGCTGCCTCGGGCTTTGGCGAGGGCATTGCCAGGCGCTTTGCCGAGGAGGGCGCGCGGGTGGTCGTCGCCGATCTGAACGCCAAGGGCGCGGAGCGCGTTGCCGGGGAGATCGGCGAAAAGGCGATCTGGACCCAGACCGACGTCTCGCTGCGGTCCGAATTCGACGACATGGTCCATGCCGCAATGAGCGCCTTCGGCCGCATCGACATCATGGTCAACAATGCCGGTTACACGCATCGCAACGGTGACCTGCTGGAAGTCGACGAAGCGACCTTCGACCTGATCACAGCTGTCAACATGAAGGCGATCTACCACGCAGCGCTTGCCGTGGTGCCGGTCATGGAACGGCAAGGCGGTGGCGTCATCCTGACGACGGCCTCCACGGCCGGTATCAGGCCGCGGCCTGGCCTCACCTGGTACAACGCATCGAAGGGCTGGGCGATCACCGCGACCAAATCGATGGCGGTGGAACTCGCGCCGAAGAACATCCGCGTCAACTGCCTCTGCCCAGTTGCCGGCGAGACCGGCATGCTCGCGAAATTCATGGGCGCCGACACACCCGAGATCCGCGAGAAGTTCCGCGCATCGATCCCGCTCGGCCGGCTTTCGACGCCGCTCGACATTGCCAATGCCGCGCTTTGGCTTGCTTCGGACGAAGCGGCTTTCATCACTGGCGTGGCGCTGGAAGTCGACGGCGGACGTTGTATTTGAACGGCCGGGTCCTCAGGCGCAGGACTGGCTGATGGCGAGCCACCCGCGATCGCTGTGCCGGCCTTACGCCCCGGTTTTGACGTAGCTCTTGTACACCCAGCCGCGCTTGCCGTTGTAGACGATCTGGCACCATTGCTTGCAGCTCACCACCTGCACCGAGGTCTTGGCAGGCACGGTGAGAATGGCGGCAGCATTCTTCTTCGGGCCGATCCGCATGGTGACGGATCTCAGGATGCGTCCGGTACCCGCAGTATTGGTTTTTTCGGATTTTGCCTTGGTACCGTCGGCGTCCTCACTCGCGGACTGCGCCGCCGGCAGTTGCGGCTTGGGTGTGGGGATGGCGGCGGTCTGAGCACCGTCAGGCCCTGTGCTTTTCGTCGAGCTGCCGGGAGCCGCCACTTTGGCAAACAGTGCCGCAGCGTCGGGCTTCGCTGCCGGGTCAGCAAACGCCACCGCGGCGGACGATTTATCGGCCGCCTGCTCGGTCTGGCTTGCCAGTTGGTCGGATGCTGCCGTGGCGGCGGCCGATGCCGTCTTTGGCCCCGTCCAGCGCGGATCGTTGGGAGCCAGCGCCGGTATCTCGGCTTCCGCCGCGGCAACCGCCGGGGAAACCGCATCTGCCTTGCCCGTCGTCCGCGGCGCCGCAGCGACCTTGGCAGGCATGATCTTCGTCGTCTTGACCGGGATGGTCGGAACGATCTGCTCAGGGCTTGCGGCCGCTTGTCGCTCATTTGCCGGCAATGCCAGCCACAGTGCCACCGCGGCAACGCCGAGCAGTGCGGCCGTGCCAAGCGCGGCGATTACCAGATGCGCGTTCGACCGGACCCCATGCCAGAACGTCGGCCGCATATCGTAACCGAATTGCATCGCAAGGCGCCGTCGTTCCGGCGCGCCGAAACTGAAGGGCTCTTTCACTCTTGCCACCTCCATTTGCGGGCCGATGTTCTTACGACCCCTTGCCGGAGAGCCGGCATTTCGGTCGGCATCGGTCCCAAACCAAAAGCGGGCAAGCCCGCAAAATTCCCCGTTCAGCTGCCCACGAGCATCATCTTTCGCCCGCGATTGTGGCATCACTGCGCCCTTGGCGGGAATTCTGCGCCCAGGTTAAGGATTCTGCAACGTCTGGTTAAATCCTGTCCCGCAACGCGTACCAGTTGAGCGCAAGAAAGAGCAGTGGCGCGCGCAAACGCCGGCCGCCGGGGAAGGGAGGAATTTTCAGGTCCTCGATCAGCTTCAGCCGGTCGCGGTTGCCGGCGACCGTCTCGGCATAAAGCTTGCCGAAAAAGTTCGACAGCATGACGCCATGGCCGGAATAACCGCCGATCGAGATCACATTGGGCATCACTTCGCGCACGAACGGCTTTCTCGGCACGGTGATGCCGACATAGCCGCCCCAGCCATGGGTGATCTCGACGTCCTTCAATGAGGGATAGATCTCGGCGATCTGCCGGCGGATGTGGATGTGGATGTCCTTGGGATCGTTGACCGCGTAGATCTCGCGCCCCCCAAACAGCAGCCGCCCATCCTTCGATTTGCGGAAATAGCGCACGACGAAGCGCGAATCGTCGACGGCCTCGCCACCCGGCAACACTTTGGAATCGGCTCCCAGCGGCACCGTTGCACCGATGAAGGAGCCGATCGGCATGATATGCGCGGCACTCACCGGTTCGAGCGTGCCGCCATAGGCGTTGACCCCGATCAGGCATTTAGCGGCGGTGATCGTGCCCTTCGGCGTCACAACCCTGACCTTGCCGCCGCCGGAGGTGATGCCGGTCGACGGCGTCTGCTCGAAAAGCTTTGCGCCGGCCTGTGTCGCGACTTTCGCGGTGCCGATCACCAGCTTCAGCGGATGGATGTGGCCGGTGCCGGTATCGCGGGTGCCGCCGAAATAATGCGTCGAGCCGAGCCGCTCGGCAGTCTCCGCGGCATCCATGAATGAGATGTGCGGATAACCGAACCGGTTTGCCATGATCTCGGCATGAGCCTTGTAGTCGTCGACATAGCGCTTCTTGTGCGCCACCGACATTTGGCCGGGCATATAGTCGATCTCGATCTGGTTCACCGCGGCGAAGTCGAGCAGATGCGCCTTGGCCTCTTCGGCCAGGTCGAACAGCGCCTTGGCGCGGGAAAAGCCGTATTCCGCTTCCAGCTCCTCTGCCCAGGCCCGCTGTCCGGTGCCGAGCTGGCCACCATTGCGGCCGGATGCGCCATCACCGAAACGATGCGTTTCGATAAGCACGACATCTGAGCCTGTCTTGGCGAGGTGAGCCGCCGCCGACAGGCCGGTAAAGCCGCCGCCGACGATCACCACATCGCATGTCCGGTCGCCGTCGAGCGCCGGATATTCGGGCCTTGGCCCGGCGGTGTCTTCGTACCAGGAGCGGCCGGGGGAGATTGGGGATTGGTAGGGCATGATGCAGCCAAGGCTCGGAGATTTTTGCAGAGGCGGAGAGAAATAGTGAGTAGTGAGTAGTAGTTGGTGAATAGGAACGGACAGTAACGGTCTTGGTGCGATCCAGCCCCGTTCACTACTCACTAATGACTACTCACTACTCACACATTCAGCAGCAAATACTCCCTCTCCCACGGGCTGATCACTTCCATGAAGGTCTCGAATTCCGCTCGCTTGATCGCCGCATAGGTCGCTGCGAAGGATTTGCCGAGCAGGGCGCAGAGTTCCTCGTCGGCCTCGAACAGGTCGACGGCTTCGAGCAGGCTGCGCGGCAGGTCGATCTGGTCCTCGTTGGCGGTCGTCAGAACCGGCGGCTCGGCCTGGATCTTGTTGGTCATGCCGATCAGCCCGCAGGCGAGCGATGCCGCCAGCGCCAGATAGGGGTTGGCGTCAGAGGAGGGGATGCGGTTTTCGACGCGCCGCGCCGCCGGGTCGGAGCGGGGCACGCGGAAGGCCGTGGTGCGGTTGTCGTAGCCCCATTTGTTGTTGACCGGCGCCGAGGCCGACTGCGTCAGCCGCCGGTAGGAATTGACGTAGGGCGCAAACATCACCAGCGCGTTCGGCACATGTTTCTGCATGCCGCCGATGAAGTGGAAGAAGGCGTCGGTCTCCGAGCCGTCCTCCGCCGAAAAGACGTTCTTGCCGGTCTTCTTGTCGATGATCGACTGATGGATATGCATGGCGGAACCGGGCTGGCCCTGGATCGGCTTGGCCATGAAGGTGGCGTAGATTTCGTGCTTCAGCGCCGCCTCGCGGATTGTGCGCTTGAACATGAACACCTGGTCGGCGAGCTCGATCGGATCGCCGTGACGCAGATTGATTTCGAGCTGGCCGGCGCCCTCCTCGTGGATCAGCGTGTCGATCTCCAGCCCTTGGCTTTCGGAGAAATGATAGATGTCGTCGATCAGTTCGTCGAATTCGTTGACCCCGGCGATCGAATAGCCAGCGCCGCCGCCGATCGGCCGCCCGGAGCGCCCGACAGGCGGGGTGAGCGGGTAGTCCGGATCGGGGTTCTTGCGCACCAGGTAGAACTCGATCTCAGGCGCCACGACCGGTCTCAGCCCGCGTCTGTCATAAGCGGCGAGCACGCGCTTCAGCACGTTGCGCGGCGTGAACTCGACCGAGCGGCCGTCCTGGTGGACGAGGTCGCAGATAACCGCCGCCGTCGGGTCCTCCTCCCACGGCACCACGGTCAGCGTCGAGAGGTCAGGCATCAGCTTGAGGTCGCCATCGTCTTCCGGATAGTGGAAGCCATTGCCGTCCTCCGGATAGCCGCCGGAAATCGTCGTCATGAACACCGCCGAAGGCAGTGCCAGCGAGGTATTGGAGGTGAATTTCTTCGATGGCATCATCTTGCCGCGCGCAACCCCGGCCTGGTCGGGCGTGATGCATTCGATGTCTTCGATGCCGCGCCATTCCAGCCAGGCGCTGACTTCCTTCCAGTTCTTGACGCCACGTTGGTTTTTCACGAAGGCAGGCGTGCGGGCACGTCCTCCGCGGCTCGACGGACGGACTTCCTTTTTTGCAGGCGGCATCAATCACCAGATTTGTTGCAGATTGTGGAGTATAGCCGTTGCCGACGACGGAAGGGAAGGGGAGCCGGCGGGCGTGCGCCTCGACAATCGGGGAAACACAACGACTTCCGGATGAAAGCTTCCTGGTCTAGGGTCGGCCTCCCGCAACGCTGCAATTAATGGGCCACATGCAACACAGCCGCAAACTGACGACGATCGGCTTCGACGCCGATGACACGCTGTGGCAGAATGAACAGTTCTTCCGCATGACCGAGAAGCGCTTTGCCGCACTGCTCGCCGATCACGCCGAGGAGGACCGGATTTCAGCAAGGTTGTTAGAGGCCGAGAAGCGCAACCTCGCGGTCTACGGCTTCGGCATCAAGGGATTTACGCTGTCGATGATCGAGACGGCTATCGAGGTCACCGAGGGCCAGGTGCCGGCCTCAACGATCGCCGAAATTCTCGCCGCGGGCCGCGAGATGCTCAGCCATCCGATCGAGCCGCTTCCGTATGCGCGCGAGACCGTGGAAAAGCTGGCCGGCGCCTACCGCCTGGTGTTGATCACCAAGGGCGACCTGTTCGACCAGGAACGCAAGCTGGCGCAATCCGGACTGGGAGCGCTGTTCCATGCGGTCGAAATCGTCAGCGACAAGAGCGCTGCCACCTATAGCCGCATCTTCAGCCGCCACGGCGATGGCCCGGAAAAGGGCATGATGGTCGGCAACTCGCTCAAATCGGACGTCGTGCCGGCCATCGAAGCCGGCAGTTGGGGCATCCACGTGCCGCATGAACTGACCTGGGTGCTGGAGCATGTCGAGCCGCCGGTCTCAGCACCGCGCTTTCGCCAGATAGCCAATCTCGGTGAACTGCCAGGCCTGATCGAGCGTATCGGCGAGATTGATTGATCAGGTCTGCGGTCGGCGCGTCGCCGTAGAGGTCAGTTGCGGCCGACCCCGACCAGCCGGTCAATCACCGGCTGCAGCCGTTCGGTGGTGATCGGCTTGACGACCACCACATCGACGACGCTCGACAGGCCCAGGCTCTCCGGAGTGCCGGTCTTGACTGAAAGCAGGATCACTGACGGAAGCGATCTGCCTGACGCCCTTCGCAGTGCATCGATACCCGACAGCAAGGCGTCGCAGTCCCCGTTCTCCGCTCCGCCGTCGAGAACGACAGTCCCGGGTATCAGCGCGTACAAGGCCTTTGCCGCGGTTTCGGGAGTTTCCGAGATCGGTTTGAGGCCGGACCGCTCCACGATTTTTGAAACCACGACGCGGTTGATCGGTGATTTTCCGACCACCAGCACCCGCGAGAAATCCGGCAGCATCCGCGTCTCCATGTCTCGGCTAACGAAAGGCGGCTGTTTTGCAGTCTCGATATCGCGATTCGCTGGGCACATGGCGGGGCAGGCCGTTGTTCAACATTTCAATGCAGGGTTGAAACTCGAGCGGTAATTGGCGTGAGATCACTGCTTATGTCAAGCTCAAATGGCATATCAGGAGAATATCGCAAGAAACATTAAAATTAAAATTAAGTGCTTTCTTTGTCGCCGCCCGGAGGAGTGGTTGTCACCACAACCGGGCAGACTCCAGTGAACTTTAGCTTTGCAGCGCGAACGCACCAACTCGCAGCCGTAGTCGGGTTGACGAAAGGTTGGATGAAGGCGAGGCAGGTCTGTCGCGAGCTTGTCGTATCGTCTCGGCGGACTACCCTTCCTCGTTGGCTAAGCACGTCTCTTTGATCGACGGGAGATGACAATGGAACTCGTGACTCACAAGAAATTCAAAAATGGCCGGTTGATGCCGTGGGGAAAGGGCACGGTCGTTACCGGCGCAAAGGGGGTTGTCTACCTTTCCGGAAACACGGCGACCGTCGAGGACTACGATCCGATCGGCAAAAGCGGCGGCGGCGCCGTCGGCGGTGCGGCCGCGCAGTGGCGCGAAATTCTCACCAACATCAAATCAGACCTGGAAGAGCTTGGCACCGCGCTCGACCATCTCATCAGGCTGACCTTCTTTGTTAAGGGGCCATTTCCCGATGGCGGCGTGCTGAGCTCTCCCAATTTTCGCCTGGACGTCCTGGACGAATTCTTCGCCGAGCACTGCCCGAAGCACTGCAGCTACAACAACCCGCCGCCCTCGGAAGTTATCGGCGTTGCAGCACTTGCGCAGCCTGATCTTGTCATTGAAATCGTTGCACTAGCGGCTCTGCCGGACTAGGCAGAGCCGCGGCGTGCGGGGTGCGATAACATGCGCTCAAAAAAGGCGCGGTGCGGTAGAATTCATCAGTCGTGGCTCCGTTGCGTGACGATGACCGGGATCAGCAGGTCGCCCCAGTTGCCGTCGCCGCCATGGTGCCGTGCCGAGCGCACCAGTTCGACCGAGACGCCGGCCTCGACCGCCTTCATTACCGACTGATTGAGCCTGTGCAGATCGTTCGCTAGCATTCGGATGGTCGCCTGCTGGTCGACATTCATGCTGGTGGCCTGCTCTTCGGCCCGTTCCTTGACGCGGCTTATCGATGCCATTGGTCTTCTCCCTGTGTTGCCATGCCTGTTGTGTTGCCATGCCGTTTGGGCGTTCCTCTGTTTGTCTGCTATTCCGCTATTCCGCCGCCGGCCTGAATTGGGCGTGCTCGGTCGATCCATGCATGGCCGTGGTCGAAGACTGCCCACCGGTGATCGCCATCGAGACGGCGTCGAAATAGCCGGTGCCGACCTCGCGCTGGTGCTTGGTGGCGGTGTAGCCATAGGCTTCCGCGGCGAATTCCGCCTCCTGCAGTTCCGAATAGGCTGCCATCTGCCGCTCCTTGTAGCCGCGGGCGAGCTCGAACATGCCGAAATTGAGCTGGTGGAAACCGGCCAGCGTAATGAACTGGAACTTGTAACCCATGGCGCCGAGTTCCTTCTGGAACTTCGCAATCGTCGCGTCATCGAGATTCTTCTTCCAGTTGAAAGACGGCGAGCAATTATAGGCAAGCAGCTTGCCTGGATGATGCTTGCGCACGCCCTCGGCAAACGCCCTGGCCTGCCCAAGATCGGGCCTGGAGGTCTCGCACCAGATCAGGTCCGCATAGGGCGCATAGGCGACGGCACGGGCGATGCAGGGCTCGATGCCGTTGCTGACATGGTAGAAGCCCTCCGCCGTACGGCCGGCGCCATAATCGACGAAAGACCGGTCGCGTTCGTCGATGTCGGAGGTCAGGAGCTTTGCCGCTTCCGCGTCGGTGCGCGCCACGACCAGTGTCGGCGTGCCCATGACGTCGGCGGCAAGGCGCGCCGCATTGAGATTGCGGATGTGTGCGGCGGTTGGGATCAGCACCTTGCCGCCGAGATGGCCGCATTTCTTCTCCGAAGCCAGCTGGTCCTCGTAATGGACGCCGGCCGCACCCGCCTCGATGAATGCCTTCATGATCTCGAAGGCGTTGAGCGGCCCGCCGAAGCCGGCTTCGGCATCGGCGACGATCGGCGCGAACCAGGTGTCGACCGACAGCCCCTTGCCTTCGCAAGTCTCGATCTGGTCGGCGCGCTGCAGGGTGCGGTTGATGCGCTTGACCAGTTCGGGCGCCGCATTGGCGGGATAGAGCGACTGGTCCGGGTACATGGCGGAAGCGGTGTTGGCATCTGCGGCGACCTGCCATCCCGACAGATAGATCGCCTTCAGCCCGGCCCGCACCTGCTGCATCGCCTGGTTGCCCGACATGGCACCCAGCGCGTTGACGAAATCCTCTTCATGGATGAGCTGCCACAGCCGGTTTGCCCCCATTTCGGCGAGGCTCTGCCGGATCTGCACCGAGCCGCGCAGCCGCTTCACCTCCTCCGGCGAATAGGGCCGCTCGATGCCATCAAAGCGGCCTTGCGGCGCCGACGGGACAAGGTTGTAAAAGTCGGTCATTGGTCACTCCAGGCGGGTTTGATGCCGGTTTTCGGATGGCGTCGCAGAGGGAAAAATGTGTGCGCCATGTGTGACATCATTTACACGCCGGCACGACGCAAGCGAGGTAAACCTCCAGATTAGCCAGAAAATAAGGGAAAACCTGTGTTGTGTTTGACTAATGGGAGCTGTAAATCTGTCATGATTGTAAAAGCCGCCATGCCATCGGCGGATGTAAATTTCTGTCAAGGGCAGTCGATTGGCCGACCATAAAATCTTCGCCGGGCCGCGCATTCGTCGCATCCGCAACGCCAAGGGGCTAACCCAGACGGCGATGGCCGAAGGGCTCGGCATCTCGCCGTCCTATCTCAATCTCATCGAGCGCAACCAGCGGCCGCTGACGGTGCAACTGATCCTGAGGCTGGCATCCGTCTACAAGGTCGACCCGCACGAACTGCAAGGCGAGGCGCGGGGATCGGTCGCCGATTTGAAGGAAGTGTTTTCAGATCCGTTGCTGGCCGGCGAACTGCCGGGCGACCAGGAACTCATCGAGCTTGCCGAGGCGGCGCCCAACGCGTCCGCCGCTGTGATAAAACTGTTTCGCGCCTATCGCGAGCAGGCCAAGCGATTATCGGATCTCAACGAGCTGCTCGCGCGCGAGGGCAAGGCCACCGCACTCTCCGGTGCCCGGCTGCCGATCGACGAGGTGCATGAGATTTTCGAACGCCGGCCGAATCATTTTGCCGCGCTCGAAGAGGAAGCCGAGGCATTCACGTCGGTGCTCGATCCCGGCGACGATCTGTTCAGTGCGTTGAAGGCTTGGCTGCGGCGTGAATTCGGCATCGTCGTCAAGGTACTGCCGGTCGCCACCATGCCCAACTGGCGCCGTCGCTATGACCGTCACTCGCAACGCCTGTTCCTGTCCGAGCGCCTGTCGCCATTCGATCAGTTGCGCGAGCTGGCTATGGAGGCCTGCCTGATCCGCATGAGCGTCGCTGTCGCCGCCGAGATCCAGGCGCTGAAGCTGACCACGGACGAAGCCCGCCGGCTGGCGCGTTTCGAGCTCGGCCGCTATGCCGCGCACGCTCTGATGATGCCCTATCAGCCTTTTCACGCCGCTGCGGTCCGCACCCGCTACGACATCGACATGTTGCGGTCGCGCTTCGGCGTTTCGTTCGAGCAGGCGGCGAACCGGCTGGCCACACTGCAGCGGCCGGGGGCGTCAGGTGTGCCGTTCTTCATGCTCGAGGTCGACAGTGCCGGCAATCGCTTCCGCAAGGCGGGCAGCCACGGCTTTCCGCAAAGCCGCTTCGGCGGCGGTTGTCCGAGGCTGCCGGTCCATGCCGCCTTCGCCCAGCCCGGCCAGATCCTGGTCGAGGCGGTGGAAATGCCCGACGGCGCAGCGTTTATCTGCATTGCCCGCACGCTCGAGGGGCCGCCGGGCTCGTTTGCCGAGCGGCCGCGCCGCACCGCGCTGCTGCTCGGCTGCGACATCGGTTTTAGCGACGAGGTCGTCTATGGAGCGGCGTTGCCGAGGCCCGCCGCCATCGGCAAGACCGGACAGAGCGCCACGGCGACGGCGACGCCGGTTGGCCCTGCCTGCCGGCTGTGCGAGCGCATCGGCTGCCTCGCCCGCGCCGAGCCACCCGTTACACGCCCGCTCGGCCTCGATGAGATGGTGACGGGGCTGTCGGCATTCGATTTTCAGTGATCCGGCTCCAGCAATATTGCGGCTGAATCTTCGACCGAAGAACCTCATCTGTTCCTGCGGCGGCAACCAGTAAGCTGGTTGTTGTCGGCCAAAATATTGGTTCAGCCAAAATATTGATTCAGCCGAATATTGATTCAACATTGACAGTACGGTATCAAAAAAAAGAACTGCGCAACGGTCGGGGGATCAATGATGGGCAGGACAGTTTTTTGGCTTGGCTTGGCGCTCGCGTTTTCGGTGGCCGATCCCGCATTGGCTGAAAAGTCCTCGGATTTCTTCAAGTCCTATCAACAGTATAATGATGCCGGCAAGGCGTTCCTGGACAAGATCGATCCGAAGACCGGCGCGATAAATCTTGCCGAAGGCATCCATCTCGATCTCAAGGACAAGTTCTATTTTCTGGACAAGAAGGACACGCTCACCGTCCTCACCGAAGCCTGGGGTAATCCGCCCGACTCTGGTTCTGATGCCCTCGGCATGATCTTTCCAGTCTCCCATGATCCCATTGCCGATAACAATTGGGGGATAGAGCTGCGCTGGGAAAAGATTGGTTACGTCGACGACAGTGACGCCGCGTCCATCGATTACAATGAACTGCTGCGCAATATGCAGTCAGACACTCTGTCCGGCAACGATCAGAGGGTAAAGGATGGCTACGCGCCCATTACGCTGATCGGCTGGGCGTCGCCGCCGGTTTATGACGCGGCCCACAAGCGCCTTCACTGGGCCAAGGAGCTGCAATTTGGGAACGATGCCGCCCATACGCTCAACTACGACGTCCGTTTCCTTGGCAGGGAGGGCGTCTTCGTGATGAGCTATATCGCGACGGTGGAACAATTGCCGGAGATAAGGCAAAGCCTGGATGAAGTGCTTGGCCTCGCGGACTTCAATACCGGCAAGACATACGCCGATTTCGTGCCGGGCGTCGATACGGTTGCGGCGATTGGCGTCGGTGGCCTGATTGCCGGAAAGCTGGCGGCGAAAGCAGGTTTTCTGGTCGTGGCGCTGATCGCGCTGAAAAAGTTTGGCCTGCTCCTGCTGGTTCCCCTGGCCGGTCTCTGGCGCTTTATCCGCGGCAACAGGGGCACGTCGTAAAGCGATCGTCGACAGGTCGCCTCGGATCATCGCCGGGCGAGGGCGAGGCGCCCTCATCAGTGCGCCAAACGGAACATTGAACTGGATCACGCCCGGCCTTCTGCTTTGCGTTACGCGAATGAGGCACGTCTCTGTCGTCCATTGCACGTCGTGCTGCTCCGAATTCGCCGACAGTCGCACCCATGACCGATACCGCATCATCTCCGGTTGCCGCTTCGCCGATCGTGTCGCCGCAAGGGGAACGCGTCGGTTTCCTGCTGGTATTCCTGTCGGCGCTGATGTGGAGTTTTGGCGGCACAATTGCGCGCTTCATCGACAACACTGACAGCTGGACGGTGGTGTTCTGGCGCTCGGTCTGGGCCGCTGCCTTCCTGCTCTGCTTCATGGTCTGGCGCGACGGCTGGCGTGGCACGCTGAAGCTGTTTCGTGGCATGGGCCTGGCCGGCCTTGCGGTGGCGTTCTGCTTCGCCACGGCGTCGACCTCTTTCGTCGTCGCGCTTGCCTATACCACCGTCGCCAACATTCTGTTGATGCAGGCCGGCGTGCCGCTTCTGGCTGCGCTGTTTGCCTGGGCGCTGTTTCGCGAACGGGTGGCGGTGGCGACCTGGTTGGCGATTGCCGCCGTCATTGCCGGCGTCGCCATCATGGTGTCGGAATCGCTCGATGGCGCGGTATCGCCGATCGGCGACGGGCTGGCGCTGCTCATCGCCGTCATGTTCTCGGTCGCCACCGTCATCACGCGCCGCTTTGCCCATGTGCGCATGACCCCGGCGACTTGCCTCGGCACGATGCTGGCGGCCGCCTTTGCGGCATCGCAAGGGTCGGCCCTCGGCGTCTCGAGCCACGATATGGGCTTTCTCTTTGTCTTTGGCGTGATCAATCTGGGACTCGGCCTCGCCTTCTTCGCCACCGGCGCCCGGCTTGTTCCGGCCGCCGTCGCGGCGCTGCTCGGCACGTTCGAACCGATCCTTGGCCCGATCTGGGTCTGGCTCATCCATTCCGAGGTGCCGTCGGCGCGCACCATCGTCGGCGGTGCGGTCGTCGTCACCGCACTGCTCGTCCATATCGGGCTCGAATTCAAGCGTCAGACGCGGCCCGCGCGAGCGGGCGTCACCGGTGTGCCGTCGCCTAATTGATGCAGCGCACGCGACAAAGCGAGATGAACCATTGACAATGTCGCGGCCGCGCGGGCAGGCTGCGATCACGGCAACAACAAGACAGGCGTATCTTGCCAAGTCTCCATGCCGGCCGCATCGAGGCCGGACAACATCGTCGTCTCCCTGCCCGCGCCGTAGCGAAAGCTTCCGACGGCGCCGGAACACCAGCAACGCCACGCCAAGTCTTCGCTGTCGCCTCGTCGCCGAACCATAATGGCGCCGGCAATTCCCGCTTGTCGCCTGCCTGCAAGCCCAATACCCTGAAGCAAATGCCCAGCCGCGCGAGCGCCGCGACGAGCTGGCGACGGAACACTCATCAAAGGAGAATAGCATGACCCGCAAAGCGCTCTGGCTTTCGGCGACTTCGGCGTTTCTGGCAGTTTTCACCTTAGGCGCGCATGCCGAGGATCGCGTCGTCAACGTGTTCAACTGGTCGGACTATATCGACAGTTCGATCATCGACGACTTCACCAAGGAAACCGGCATCAAGGTCGTCTACGACACTTTCGATTCCAACGAGATCCTGGAAACGAAGCTGCTCGCCGGCGGCAGCGGCTACGATGTCGTCGTGCCGAGCGGCAATTTCCTTGCACGCCAGATCCAGGCGGGTGTGTTCCAGAAGCTCGACAAGTCGAAACTGCCGAACATTTCCAATATGTGGGACACGGTCATGGAACGGACCGCCAAATATGATCCCGGCAACGAATATTCGATCAACTACATGTGGGGTACCGTCGGCATCGGCTACAACATCAAGAAGGTGCAGGCAGCGCTCGGCACCGACAAGATCGACAGCTGGGACGTGTTCTTCAATCCCGAAAGCCTGGCCAAATTGAAGGACTGCGGCGTCTATGTGCTGGATTCGCCGGCCGACATCATACCGGCGGCATTGAAATATCTGGGCCTCGACCCGAACAGCACATCGCCCGATGAGATCGCCAAGGCCGAAGAAACATTGCTGAAGGTCCGGCCCTATATCCGCAAGTTCCACTCGTCCGAATACATCAACGCTCTTGCCAATGGCGACATCTGCCTGGCGGTTGGCTGGTCGGGTGACGTCTTCCAGGCCCGCAACCGCGCCGACGAAGCCAAGCAGGGCGTCGAGATCGGCTACTCCGTGCCGAAGGAAGGTGCGCAGATGTGGTTCGACCAGATGGCGATCCCGGCCGACGCGCAGCATGTCGCCGAAGCGCATGAGTTCCTGAACTACATGATGAAGCCCGAAGTGATCGCCAAATCGTCGAACTATGTGCTCTACGCCAACGGCAACAAGGCTTCGCAGCAGTTCATCGACAAGGCGATCCTGGAAGATCCGGCGATCTATCCAGACGCCGCCACCTTGCAGAAGCTCTACACCGTCTCGCCTTACGATCCCAAGACCCAGCGCATCATCACCCGCACCTGGACCAAGATCGTCACTGGCCAATAACAATCTGACCAGGCCCCGGCCGCCGGCTGCCGGGCCCGCTTTCTCATTGGGCAAGCAGCAGGACGGAGTGGGACATGAAATCGCTTGGCAGCATCCGCAGGGATTTCGCGCCATGGAACGATCCGAACGCCAAGCCATACATCCAGTTCGACAACGTCACCAAGAAATTCGGTGAGTTCACGGCGGTCAACAACCTGTCGCTGACCATCTTCGAACGCGAATTCTTTGCCTTGCTTGGAGCCTCAGGCTGCGGGAAATCGACGCTGCTCAGGATGCTTGCCGGCTTCGAGGAGCCGACCGCCGGCCGCATCCTGCTCGATGGCCAGGATCTGCGCGGCATTCCGCCCTACCGGCGGCCGGTCAACATGATGTTCCAGTCCTACGCCTTGTTTCCGCATATGACGGTCGAGAACAACATCGCGTTCGGCCTCAAGCAGGAAGGCATGGTCAAGGCCGATATCGAAAAGCGCGTCGCCGAGATGCTGAAGTTGGTCAAGCTCGAGCAGTTCGCCAAGCGCAAGCCGCACCAATTGTCGGGCGGCCAGCGCCAGCGCGTCGCGCTCGCGCGCTCGGTGGCAAAGCGCCCGAAAGTCTTGCTGCTCGACGAGCCGCTTGGCGCGCTGGACAAGAAGCTGCGCGAGGAAACCCAGTTTGAGCTGATGGACCTGCAGCAGAATCTCGGCCTCACCTTCGTCGTCGTCACCCATGACCAGGAAGAGGCGATGACGATGGCCGACCGCATCGCCATCATCGACAAGGGCGAAGTGATGCAGGTGGCGACACCGGCCGAGGTCTACGAAGCGCCGGGCTCGCGCTTCGTCGCCGGCTTCGTCGGCAACGTGAATATGTTCGACGGGAGGATCGCGGCTGGCGAGGCCGGCAGCGCAAGCATCGATGCCGGCAACGGCATCACCATCCGAACCGAAAACGCCGGCAGTGCCGCCGCCGGGACATCCGTCACCTTCGCCATCAGACCGGAGAAGATCAAGGTGTCCTCGACGAAACCCGCCGGTGCCGTCAATGCCATCGAGGGCGAGGTCTACGATATCGCCTATCTCGGTGACATGACCGTCTATCACGTCAGGCTGGACGATGGTCAGGTGGTGCGGGCAAGCACTATGAACGCGGCACGCCTCACCGAGGATCCGCTGAGCTGGAACGACCGCGCCTGGATTTCCTTCCGCCCTGACGCCGGCGTCGTGCTGACACGGTAGGGATTGATCATGTCCGCTGTCACTGCCGCAACAAGCTCTCCGGCAAATGCTGCCGGTAAATCCGCCCCGGCCAGGCTGAGCGCGGCTTTCGTCGGCCGTCTCGTCATTATCGTCCCCTATCTCTGGCTGCTGTTCTTCTTTCTTGTCCCCTTCATCATCGTCTTCAAGATTTCGCTGTCGCAGACGGCGATCGCCATGCCGCCCTATACTCCGGTGCTCGATTTCCGCGGCGGCATTTCGGGGTTCATCTCGGGGGTTGGCGCGCTCAATTTCGACAACTACACGTGGCTGACGCAGGATGCGCTCTACTTCAACGCCTATGTGACGAGCGTCGTCGTCGCCGCCATCTCGACGGTCCTGACATTGCTTGTCGGCTATCCCATTGCCTATGGCATGGCGCGCGCTCCGGCGACGATCCGCCCGACCTTGCTGATGCTGGTGATCCTGCCGTTCTGGACCTCGTTCCTGATCCGTGTCTATGCCTGGATCGGCATCCTCAAGCCCGAAGGCCTGCTCAACCAGCTGCTGCTCGCCAGCGGCATCATCAGCCAGCCGCTGATCATCCTCAACACCTATACGGCTATCTTCATCGGTATCGTCTACTCCTATCTGCCGTTCATGGTGCTGCCGCTCTATTCGTCGTTGGAGAAGATGGACCATACGCTGATCGAGGCGGCGAAGGATCTCGGGTGCCCGCCGACCAGCGCCTTCTGGAAGATCACCTTTCCGCTGTCGCTGCCCGGCGTCATCGCCGGCTGCCTCCTGGTGTTCATTCCCGCCGTCGGTGAGTTCGTCATTCCCGACCTGCTCGGCGGCTCGCAGACGCTGATGATCGGCAGGACGCTGTGGAACGAGTTCTTCGCCAACCGTGACTGGCCGGTGTCGTCCGCCGTTGCCGTCATCCTGCTGCTGCTGCTGATCGTGCCGATCATGATTTTCCAGCGGGCCCAGGCGCGTGCTCAGGAGCAGGACCAATGAACGCCACCTGGAGCCGCTTCAACGTCATTTCGATCGTGCTCGGCTTTGCCTTTCTCTACCTGCCGATCGTCCTGCTCGTCGTGTTCTCTTTCAACGAGTCGAAGCTGGTCACCGTCTGGGGCGGCTTCTCGACGAAATGGTACGTCTCGCTGTTCCACAACCGGGGTCTGATGGACGCCACCTGGGTGACGGCCCGGGTCGGCGTCATCTCGGCAACCGTGGCGACCGTGCTCGGCACGCTGGCGGCGCTCACCTTGACACGCTACACGCGCTTTCGCGGCCGGCTTCTGTTTTCGGGCATGGTGTTTGCGCCGCTGGTCATGCCCGAAGTCATCACCGGCCTGTCGCTGCTGCTGCTCTTCGTCGCCGTCGGCCTCGACCGCGGCTTTCTGACGGTGACGCTTGCCCACACCACGCTGACCATGTGCTTCGTCGCGGTGGTGGTGCAGTCGCGCCTGATCACCTTCGATCGGTCACTGGAAGAAGCCGCGATGGACCTCGGTGCACCGCCGGTAAGGACCTTCTTCCAGATCACGCTGCCGGTCATCATGCCGGCGATCGTCTCCGGCTGGATGCTGGCCTTCACGCTCTCGCTCGACGACCTGGTTATTGCCAGCTTCACCTCGGGTCCCGGCGCCACGACACTGCCGATGAAGATCTACAGCCAAGTTCGCCTCGGCGTGACGCCGGAAATCAACGCCGCCTGCACCATCCTGATCGCCGTTGTCGCCGTCGGTGTGATCATCGCTTCGCTTGTCAACAAGAGCCGCGAAGTGCAGCGCCAGCGCGACGAGCAGGCCGCGCAGCGCGGTTGAAGCTGCTGCTGCCGCTGCTTACTCTCCCGAAACGCCGCGGCTTATCGGCGAGATGAACGGCGTGCTCCACGTGCCGCCGACGAAGAACGACGACTGATTGGGTCCCTGGGCGTTCGTCTGCGTGGCAGCCTGGCTCGGCCGGACGATGCCGCCGGACAGTGCCAGCCCGCGTCCGGCATAGGATGCAATGCCGGAAAGCCAGATCTTGTATTGCGCGGAATTCACCTCGGCCTTGTCGATGCGTGCCACGCCGTTCGAAATGCTCGCCTTGAGCTCTGCCCCGTCGATCGGCAGCGTTCCGTCCGAGACGTCGTCCAGCGCGAAGAATCCGCCCTGTTCGGTGTGCTTGAGGAACGCCGGCAGGTTAAGCCGGCTCAGCGCACCCGCGCCGAACGTCGCGGACAGCGAGCCATTGGCGTTTTCGAAAATCGAGTCCCAGGTTCTGCCAGGCCCCTTGAGGATGACCGAAACGGTTCCAGTGCCGATCGGCACCAGCCGTGTCATCCCGGCCGCGGTGCCGAAGGCGCCGCCGTCGATATCGGAAGCAAGCAGCCGGATCTCGACTTCGGTGCCGGCGGGCTTGCGGTCGAAACGGACGCTGCTCTGGACGTTGCCGCCAAAGGCGGATGCATCCGAGATGTCGAAGACGGCAAGGCCGTTCTTGACCTGGGCGGTGGCGGCGACCTCGGCAAGCTGGATGGCGCCGGCCGTGGCATGCGCCGCCGACAGCCTGAGATCGAGATTGATCCGGTCGGCGAAGCTCGTATCGATTTCGCCCGGATCGGTGCCGCCGGCCGATGGCACCGGGGCAAAGGCGGAAAGAAATGATCTGAGGTCGAGCGTATCGAAGGCAAGTGTGCCGGAGATCACCGGCAATGCCTCGCCGTAGGTGAAGTCCAGCGCGCCCATTCCGGGGTTGTTGTCGAGGGTCAGGGCGGTGTTTTCGAATTTGACGCGCCCGGCCGTCGCCGTGATCTTGCTTGAAACCGAGATCGAGCCGATTGCCGCACCGGGCGCGATGCCGGCCTGCGACCATTCGAGCACGCGTCGGAGCGAAGGTGCGGCGAATTTTGCCTGGCCGTCGAAATAGCCGTTTTCCGACATGCTGGCGCGGCCGTCGAATGAAAAACTGGCCGGCGCCGCCTTGAAGGAAAACGTGACCGGTGCTGTGCCGCCACCAAACAACACAAGCGGGTTCGGCGATGCGGCGTCGATGGCAACACTTTCGCCGCGCCATATCCCGGTCGCCGACAGCGTCGCATTGCTGTTCATCGCGGCCCAGTTCGCCTGGCCGCTCAGGCTGCTCAATATCTCCTGGTCCTTGTCGCCGATGGCAGCCACCACGCGGCCGTCCCTGAACTCGACTGTGCCGAACGGATCTGTTGGCAGCTTGCCGAGATCCGGCTTGGCGGGATTTGTGTTGATCACCGCGCGGGCAGCATCGATCGAACGCGTAATGCGCCCGCCGCTGGGAATCGCAGGCAGGAAAAACCCGCTCGCGGTACGCTGAACCCGGATCGTCGGTCGTACCAGCCGCGCCGTCGAAAACACCACGTCGCCACGCAGCGCCGCCATCGCCGAGAGGTCGACCTCGACCCGTTCGGCTTCGACCACGGGCGGCGCATCCGTCTCTGTCCATTGCGACAGCGTCACGTCGCTCAGGATCGCCCGGAAATTCGGCCAGACCTCGATGCGCGGCGCGCCGTCGATGGTGACCCGGAAACCGCTCCAGGCGCTCATTTCCCATGCGATGCGGTCGCGTACGATGCGGGTCGAGGCGATCAACGGCAAGGCTGCGACGACCAGCGCGATGACGATGACGGCTGCGCCGATCGCCCATATTCCGCGTCGGATCAAAGGTGATGGCATATCGCCCTGTATGCTTCCATTCCGACAAAATCGCCCGACGGGTGTAACCGACGGCTGACGCATTTCAAGTCTTTATGGCCCGGCGATGGCATTTGCGCACACCCTGACCGGCGCGGTCCAACAAAATCTTGCTCTGCTGCATCGCGATATTGCATAAGCGATGCAGCCTGCGGAGGAACAATGATGGCTGACGACGCACCGCTCTGGATCCCGACGCAAGAGCAGATCGACGCGGCGCCGATGACCGCCTTCATGAACGCCGCGGCGAGCATGGCCGGCGAGTCTTTCTCCTCCTATGCCGACCTGCATCGCTGGTCGATCGATGACCGCGAGACCTTCTGGAGCTTGGTCTGGGACTTTTGTGGCATCGTCGGCGACAAGGGCGAACGCGTGCTGATCGATGGCGACAAGATGCCCGGCGCGACCTTCTTCCCTGATGCGAAGCTGAACTTCGCCGAGAATCTCCTCAAGAAAACCGGGCTTGGCGACGCAATCGTCTTTCGCGGCGAGGACAAGGTCGAGCGGCGGCTGTCCTGGAACGAGCTGCATGCGCTGACCTCGCGCCTGCAGCAGCTTTTCCTGTCGCTCAAGGTGAAGAAGGGCGACCGCATCGCCGCGATGATGCCCAACATGCCGGAGACCGTTGCTGCGATGCTGGCGGCCGCCTCGATCGGCGCGGTCTGGTCGTCCTGCTCCCCGGATTTCGGCGAGCAGGGGGTTCTCGACCGGTTCGGCCAGATCGAGCCTGTCGTGTTCATCGCGCCGGACGGCTACTGGTACAATGGCAAGGCGATCGAAGTCGCCGACAAGATCGCGGCCGTGGCGGGCAAGCTCGCCACCGTCCGCAAGGTCCTCATTGTCGACTATCTCGGCACCTCGCTCGACGTCGCGGCGACCATCGGCAAGGCGGCCGCGCTGGAAGAGGCGCTGTCACCCTTTGCCGCCAGGCCTGTCAGCTACGAGAGGCTGCCGTTTTCGCATCCGCTGTACATCCTGTTTTCGTCCGGCACGACCGGCATCCCCAAATGCATTGTCCATTCGGCCGGCGGAACGCTGATCCAGCACGTCAAGGAAGAACGGCTGCATGCCGGCCTGCTCGACGGCGACCGCTTCTTCTACTTCACCACCTGCGGCTGGATGATGTGGAACTGGCTGGTGTCGGGCCTGGCGTCGGGCGCCACCTTGCTGCTCTACGACGGCTCACCCTTGTACCCGGACGGCAATACGCTGTTCGACTTCGCCGATGCCGAGAAGATGACGTATTTCGGCACCTCGGCCAAATTCATAGATTCCGTGCGCAAGGCCGGCCTCAAGCCGATCCGCACGCATGATCTTTCCAGCGTGCGCGCCATCTCCTCGACCGGCTCGCCGCTATCGCCGGAAGATTTCCGCTTCGTCTACGAAGGCATCAAGAAGGACGTGCATCTGGCTTCGATTTCCGGCGGCACCGATATCGTCTCCTGCCTCGTGCTCGGCGTGCCGATCGAACCGGTATGGACCGGCGAGATCCAGGGGCCTGGGCTCGGTCTTGCCGTCGATGTCTGGGACGATGACGGCCGGCCGCTCCGCCAGGAGAAGGGCGAGCTCGTCTGCACCAAGGCGTTTCCCGCGATGCCGCTCGGCTTCTGGAACGACCCTGACGGCAGGAAATACCGAGCCGCCTATTTCGAACGGTTCGACAATGTCTGGTGCCACGGCGATTTCGCCGAATGGACCGCCCATGGCGGCCTGATCATCCATGGCCGTTCCGACGCCACGCTCAATCCGGGCGGTGTCAGGATCGGCACGGCGGAGATCTACAATCAGGTCGAGCAAATGCCGGAAATCCTCGAAGCACTATGCATCGGCCAGGATTTCGACAATGACGTTCGCGTGGTGCTGTTCGTGCGGCTGGCGGCAGGCGTCGAGCTCGATGCCGAGCTGGAAAAACGCATCCGCGCGAAAATCCGCATCGGGGCGAGCCCGCGCCACGTGCCGGCCAAGATCGTCGCCGTCAGCGATATTCCGCGCACCAAATCGGGCAAGATCACCGAGCTCGCGGTACGCGACATGGTGCATGGCCGCGCCATCAAGAACAAGGAAGCGCTCGCCAATCCCGAAGCGCTCGAGCTGTTCCGCAACCTGCCGCAGCTTGCCGACTGACCCGGGATCCAAGGCGGGAGCCGTTTTGAGGTCTCAGGTATCGTTAACAAATTATCTCTTCGGAATTTACCTAGATTTCATGAGTGGTACACATTGGTAAATTTTCCGGCGTGCCGGTAAGGATTTGTTAAGGCCCGGCATCGATAGTCGTGCGTAACTTGAGGGAGAAATCCCGTTCCTCTTAGCCCCGAGAGGATCTGATTCGCTCAAGCCCCGTTGTGACAGCAATCCTATCATTCAAGGCGTCCTGTTGGACGCCTTTTTTCTTTGCGCAACCATAGCTAACCGGCGAGCACACGGGTCGAGGGAAAGGCGACTTCGACCAGGGTTCCCTCGCCGGGCGTCGAGTTGATGGTGAACCGGGCCCGGTTCGCTTCGACCATCGCCTTGGTCAGCGGCAGCCCAAGACCGGTGCCGTCGCCGCGGCCGCGCTTCAGCGCATTGATCTGCTTGAACGGCTTCAGCGCCTGCTCGATCTCGGACGGGCTCATGCCGATGCCGGTATCGCGCACGCGCATGACGACATCGCCGGAGAGTTCGTAGGCCGTCGACACGATAACCTGGCCGCCGGCCTGCGTGTAGCGGACGGCGTTCGACAGGATGTTGAGCGCGATCTGCCGAACGCTGCGCAGATCGGCCACCACTTCCGGCAGCCGCGAGGCGAAGCTGGAGCGGATGATGACGCGTTCCCGGTTGGCTTGCGGCTGCATCATCGCCACGGTTTCGGCCAGCGTGTCGTTAAGCGACACCGCCTCGTAGGCCATCTCCTGCTGGCCTGCCTCGATTTTCGAAATGTCGAGCAGGTCGTTGACCAGATCGAGCACGTGGTTGCCCGAACGGTTGATGTCGCGCAGATAGTCGCGATAGCGGTCATTGGCCACCGGCCCGAATTTCTCGTCGACCATCAGCTCGGAAAAGCCGATGATGGCGTTGAGCGGCGTGCGGATCTCGTGGCTGATGCGGGCCAGAAAATCGGTCTTCTGCGACGAGGCGCGTTCGGCGACCGCGCGCGCCTGGGTCAAGTCCTCTTCGGCCCGCTTCCACTGGGTGATATCGCGCACCACCGCACAGAAGCCGCTGTCGTTGGGCAGCCTGCCGATGGTCATGAACAGCGGAATGAAACGCCCCTGCGCCTCGCGCCCGATCACCTCGCGGCCATCGTTCATCACGCTTGCAACGCCGGGCTCCGACAACCCCTCGAGATAGTCACGCGCCGCGCGCTGGCTTTCGATCGCAAACAGCGAGACGAACGGCTTGCCGGTCACCTCGTCGCTGTCGAAGCCAAACAGCGCTTCCGCCGGACGGCTAATTGAACGGATCGTTCCGTTACGGCCCATCAGCACGACGCCGTCGGTGGCGGTGTCGATGATGGTGCGCATTTCGGCAATGCGCGCCTTGAGCTCGGAAACATCCGGCTGCGTTTGGTCGTCGGCAGCGCCATGCGGAATGGCTGATGCTTCGTCGTCGCCGGAACGGCGTACGACCAGCATCAGTGCCTTGCCGTTCCCCCACGGGACGGAGCGCAAAATCGCGTCGATCGGAAACTCCTGACCGTCGCGCGTCCTCAGCCGTAATGCGCGGTCGCCGCCCTCCGAACTGCCGTCGTCGGCATAAGGGTCGGCAAACAGCGCGCCGAGCCCGCCCGCCTCGTCCAGGGCGTTGAGCGTCGCATAGCCGGTCAAGCCGAGGAATTCGTCGTTCGCGTAGTACAGTTGATCGCCGGAATGGATAAGCACCGGCACCGGTAGCTTGCCGAGGATCGAGGTATCCGGCCCCTTGTTGTCCGCTCCGGCAAACGCCGACGGCACGAAGCCGTCGAGTTTGAGCGGTGGTGCCTGCGGCCGCTCGACGGGCGGCACCTGGCCGGCAGCGTCGGCTGCGCTGTCCTCGGACCAATCCTCACTGTCCTCGGCGTCACGGAAATCTTCGGCCGTCATGCTATCGTCGTCGCCATCCCGCGGCGCTTCGGCGACGATCGTTCGACGGTCCGTGCTGGGCTCATCGCCTTCCTGCGCTTCATCGCTGGGTTCGCGGTCGGCATAGTCGAGCAGCGATCCGGAAACAGGGCGTGTGACGGGTTCGCCGGCTTGCGCCTCTGCTACCGCCTCATCCGGCTGCTCGCCGTCGAGCCGGGCGAGGTCCTTCTGGTCCTCGGCATCGGCCTCGGGCGGTTCGGCGGCAGCCGCCCCGCTTTCCGGACCTGGTTCCGGCATCTCACCCTTGTCCGTCGGGCCGGCTCCTTTCAGCTTTGGCTCGTCGGCATTGCCGGCTGCCTCGACTTTCTCAACCGGCTTCTGCTTTCCGGCGCTGGGCTGTTCTTCGGCCGGGGTGCTGTCCTTCTTGAGACGCTCGCCAATCTCGCGAAACGCGCTGCGTTCCAGCGTCGACAGGCCCTTGTCGTTGGCCGGCTGCCGGTGCTCGGCCAGCCGGATCACCTTGTCGGCAAAGCGCCGCTCGGGCTTTGGCACGATGGTCAACGCCGGCACTTCGCCCCTGAACGGATCGGCGGGTTTCGGTGTCGCCGGGGCAGGTTCGACGGCTTCCGGCCCAACGCTCGCGGCGGGCTTCTCCTCGGCGACAAGGGCCATGCCGACGGCATCCGGATCGACCACCGCATCGCCGCTCCTGGCGACGCCGAAGCCGCGAAAACCTTCGAAAACCCGGCTGCGGCTGTAAACCGGGAGCGCCGCCAGATCGACGGGTATCT
>NZ_JAMYUV010000040.1:0-52610 GCF_040323405.1 Mesorhizobium sp. M0048
CGTCATGTGTCCGCCGCTCCGCTAAACACGGGGGCTGCGCGGCGGACACGCCGACGTCAACGCAATGCCACGCCATTTTGCAGAACTTGACGCACACAACTCGTCACGGGAGCGGGCCAGGGCATTGGTGCCGCCACCGCCCGCGCCTTTGCGATGCATGGGGCAAAGACCGTTATTGCCGAACTGAATGCGGCAAGCGGGAAAGCGATCGCCGACGAACTGCTGGCACAAGGCGCGGACGCTCTGTTCGTCGAGACTGACGTCACCGACGCATCCGCAGTCTCGGACATGGTCGCGCGGACGATCACGGCCTATGGCGGCGTCGACATTCTGGTCAACAATGCCGGTGCCAACGTCTTCTACGAACCATTGATGATGCCGGATGGGGAATGGGAGCGCTGCCTTAAGCTCGACCTCCAGGCCGCGTGGTTCTGCGCCAAGGCGGTTTTGCCGACGATGCTGGCGAAGGGCTCGGGGTCCATCGTCAACATAGCGAGCTGTCACGCCTTCCAGATCATTCCCCATACGTTCCCGTACCCGGTCGCCAAGCATGCACTTTTGGGCCTGACCCGTTCGCTGGCCATCGAATACGCCGCACGCGGTATCCGCGTGAACGCGATCGCCCCCGGCTATATCGAGACGCCGATCGCGGAAGCCTACTGGAACACATTCCCGAACCCCGCCGAGGAGAAGCGGCGAGCCTACGACCTCCATCCGCCCAAGCGTATTGGCCGGCCGGACGAGGTTGCAATGACGGCGGTTTTCCTCGCTTCGGACGAAGCGCCGTTCATAAATGCCGAGACGATCACCATCGATGGTGGGCGCTCGGTTCTCTACCACGACTAGCAACCACCAAAGAGCTCTCAGGGAGGATCTTCATGAAAACCACAACAAAGGCTTTGGCGACATTTGCGGTACTGGCTGCCGGACTGATGGGTGGCGCAGCAAGCGCAGACGAAATCAAGATCGGCTACATCAACAAGATGGGTGACCATCCATGGTTTGTCGCCGAGGTTGGCGGCGCCAGGAAAGCGGCTGAGGCGGCAGGGGCCGCATTCGTGTCGCAGGACGTTCAGTTCGACGCCAATTTGACGATCACGACCTTCGATACGATGGTCGGCGATGGTGTGAAAGGCATCGCCATCGTCGTCCCCGACAAGGCGCTGGGACCGGTCATCGCGGAGAAAGCAAAGGCCGCAAAAATTCCCTTGGTGGCGGTCGACGACGATATCTACTACCAGGATGGCACCCAGGTCCCCTATGTCGGCATGAATGCCTACAACATCGGTGCGCGGGTGGGCGAAGAGCTCGCCAAGCTCTACAAGGCCGACGGCTGGGCGGGCAAAGAGGTGCGCATCGCCTCGATCGAGGACCGCAAGGCCGACACCTGCATGCAGCGCAACAAGGGCGCGGAGGAAGCGTTCCTGAAGGCGGTGCCCGATTTCAAGCCCGGGAATATCGTGCGCGTCCCCTACGACAACACGATGGTCAACGCCATCGACGTGATGACCACCACATTGACGGCCAATCCCAGCGTCACGAACTGGATATTCTACTCATGCAACGATGATGGCGTGCTGGGTGGTGCGCGAGCACTGGAGAATGCCGGCTATACCGCAGACCAGGGCATGGGGATAGGCATCGACGGGAGCCGCGCCTGCGACGCCTTCGGATCAGGAAAGCCATCGGCATTCCGTGGCACGATGTGGCTCAACTCGGAAAATCACGGCGCGCTTGCGGTGAAGATTCTCTTGGCCTCGATCAAGGATGGAACGAAGCTGCCGGTTCAATCCTTCACCGACCCGGAATACATCACCGCCGACAATTTTGCGTCGGACTACAAAGCCAAGCTCTGCCACTGAACCGGCTACGCGTCATGCGCCGCAGGGCGCATGACGCTTTTTGGGCCGGCAGTTGTCAGCGCGCACACGCCACCGACACGGGATCGATCCTCGGGAGTGAGCTTTGATGCAATCGGATTTCTTCTCGCTCGATAGGATATCGAAACGCTTCGGCGTCGTGCAGGCGCTTGACAACGTCTCGATTGCCTTTCGGCCGGGAGAGGTGCTCGCCCTGATTGGCGAGAATGGGGCCGGCAAATCGACGATGATGCGAATTCTCGAGGGCGTGTTCGGGCCTGACAGCGGCACTGTGCGGCACGGTTCCACGCCGATCGTTTTCGGCGAACCGCGCGACAGCCATAGAGCGGGAATACGCGTCATCCATCAGGAGCCGGAGATCGTTCCGAACCTGACCGTGGCCGAGAACATTTTCGTTGGGGAACTGCCGCGGCTGGCGGGCGTCCTGCTCGACTGGCACAGGCTGGAGGAGCAGACCGATAAGGTGCTTGCGACCTTCGGCATGCAACAGGATATGCGGCCGCGGCAACTCTGCAGCACGCTCGGTCCGGCGCAGCGTCAGATGATCGAAATCATGCGCGCAATACGTGCCGGCGGCCAGTTGATCGCATTCGACGAGCCGACCTCGTCACTGACCGACGACGAAGCGCGCCGTCTGTTTTCAGTAATCCGCCGGCTGCGCGAAGAGGGCACTTCGATCGTCTACATCTCTCACCGGCTGAACGAGATCATCGACCTAGCAGACCGCATTGTCGTTTTACGGGACGGCCGGCTGGTCGATGATTCCCCCGCTGCCGGTGCCAGCGAGCAGACCATAGCCAAGCTCATGGTGGGCCGCGACATCGCCGATCTGTTTACGCGCGAGACGTGGCAATCGGGAAAACCGTTGCTGGACGTGGCGGGCCTGACCACCGACCGCGTCACCGATGTGAGCCTCAAGGTCCGCCGCGGTGAGGTGCTCGGCATCGCCGGCCTTATGGGGGCGGGCAGATCCGAACTGGCGAAGGCGATCGTCGGCTATGATCGGCGCCTCGGCGGAACCATAACGATGAATGGCGTGCCCGTTGGCTCTAACAGCCCGCATGCAGCGATCGTGGCGGGCATCGGCTTCGCCCCGGAAGACCGCAAGCACGAAGCCCTGCTGCTGTTCCGCAGCATTCTTGACAACGCTTCGCTTTGCGTGCCCGACAGGACATCGACCTTCGGCTTCTTCAACCGGCGCAAGGCGCTGGAGATTGTCTCACCGCTCGCAGCAAAGATGTCGATCAAGGCGCCTAACCTCGACGAACAGGTTTCGAAACTGTCGGGCGGCAATCAACAGAAGGTCGTTCTCGCGCGCTGGCTTGCGCGGCAGCCGATGCTTCTCCTCCTCGACGAACCGACCCGCGGCATCGACATCGGCGCCAAGGCGGAAATCTATCGCCTGGTCGATGAACTCGCCGCCAGCGGCATCGGCATAATCCTGATTTCCTCGGAAATGCCGGAACTGATCGGGCTCGCCGACAGGGTGCTCGTCATGGCTGGAGGCCGGATCACCGCCGAACTTTCCCGCCCCGACATCGACGAGGCCACGATCCTGAAACACGCAATGCCGCAATCTGTGCCATCGCTCGGAGGACAAATTCAGTGAATAGCCTTGAACTCAGGACAGCAACAGCACAAACCGACAAAAGGCGCGCGTCCTTACGCATCGCGGAGCGCATCGGCATTCACAACATAAGCCTTCTGGTTGCTCTCGCCATCCTCGTGCTCATCTTCGGCATCCTGAGAGGCGATGTGTTCTTCTCCAGCCGAAACCTGCTGAACATCGGCCTCGGCATCACCATCCTGGGCGTTCTGGCGATGAGCCAGACGGTGGTCATTGTCGCGGGCGGACTTGATATCGCCGTTGGCGCAATTGTTGGTCTGACCACAGTATCGACCGCAATGGCCATCCAGTCGACGGGCTCGCCTGCGGTGGGCATTGTTGCCGGCCTGGTCCTGGGCGGTCTTGCCGGTCTTGTGAACGGCATCATCATCACCTATGGGCGGGTCAACGCAGTCATCGCGACTCTCGGTACGATGGCGATCTTCCGCGGCGTCGCATTCATCATGTCCGATGGGCAATCGATCGCGATCTTCAGCGACACGTTCCGCTTCATCGGGATCGGGCGAATCCTCGGCCTGCCTCTGCTGATCTGGATTCTTTTGCTGACCGCGATCGTGTTCCATCTCTTCCTTGCCCGCTCGATCGTTGGCCGTAACATCTATGCCTTGGGCGGCAATCCCGTTGTCGCGCGCTTCTCCGGCATCAACATCAACCGCTACCGCGTCGGCATCTACATCATGAGTGGCGTGGCGGCCGGATTGGCCGGGATTCTGTTGGCTGCCCGTACCGGCTCGGGGCAGCCCGTATCCGGTTCCCAAGGTCTGGAACTCGAGGCCATCACAGCGGCCGTGCTGGGTGGCTGCGCTTTGCAGGGCGGGAAGGGTACGATCATCGGCGCGCTGCTGGGCGTCGCCATCATTGGCGTCCTCAACAACGGGATGATACTGACGTCCGTGCCAACCTTCTATCAGTTGCTTGCCAAGGGCTCGCTGCTGATACTTGCTGTGGTAATTGCCGAGTACCACTTGAACAGGACATGACGATGGACGCGGCGATCGCTTCGACTGGCCAGGGCAAGCAGGACATTCCTGCCGCAGATGGCACCACGTCATCGCTCAAGGATCGCATCGCACGCGATCTAGGACAGCGCATCCTCGCCGGTTCCTACGCGCAGCATTCCGTGCTGCCAACGGAAGCCGAACTTTGCGTCATCTACGGGGCGAGCCGCACTGCACTTCGCGATGCTCTTCTGACGCTTTCGGCGAAAGGATTGATCGAGGCACGCAAGCGGGCCGGGACGCGTGTGCGCGCGTCGAGCGAATGGAACAGGCTGGATGCACAGGTTCTGGAATGGATGCGCGATATCGAGCCCGATCTCGATTTCGTCCGCGGATTGATCGAGGCGCGACTGGTCATTGAACCCGCTGCCGCCCAACTTGCGGCCAAGATGGCGACGTCAGGCGATCTCGCAGTCATCGAAGCCGCCTATGAGGCCATGCGCATTGCTCCACAGGATGACCTTGCTGCGTGTCTCGATGCCGACGTCAGATTTCATACCGCCATCCTTCGTGCCAGCCGCAACCCGGTGTTCGCCAATCTCGGCAATATGCTTGCGGCCGCTCTCAGCTTCTCCTTCCGCTTGACCACATCGGCCACCGCCAATTACCAGCAGACGCTCAGCGCGCATGGCGACGTGCTGGAGGCAATTAGGATGCGCAGGGCCGACGACGCTCACGATCAGATGAAGGCGCTCATCGGGATCGCGTCGAACGACCTTCTTGCAGTGGCTCGCAAAGGCCGCCGTCAACAGCCGATCGCAGCTGCCAAGGCCGATATCCTCTGAAGCGGATGGTCGGGACGATCAAGATCAGAAGCGGAGACCTGTCTGCTGAAATCGCCCCATCGCTTGGGGCAGGTCTTGCGCGACTGGACTATGGGCGCGTGCCGCTCTTCAGGCCATGGCCGGATGGCGGGAGCAGCAAACCGTTCGACCTTGCCTGCAACCTGCTTTTGCCATGGTCAAATCGCATCTCAGGCGGCGGGTTCACATTCGACTCCAAATTCCACGAACTGCCTGCCAATGTTGCAGGCGAGCCATTTCCCATCCACGGCAACGGATTTTCCAGCGAGTGGGACGTCGACAGCGTAGCGCAGGACAACGCGAAACTGTCCCTCATCAGCAACGGGCCCGGCCCATACCGATATCGCGCCGAGGTGAGCTACGCGCTGGCCGGACAGGGGCTCGAGTTGAAGCTTCGCATCGTCAATCAGGCATCGATCAGATTGCCGTTCGGGCTTGGCATCCATCCATGGTTCCCGAGAACGGCACGAACCGCGCTTCATGCGCCGGCCTCGCAGGTTTGTCTCGAACTGCCCAACCATCTCCCCGAACGATTTGTGGATGTCAAAACCCATCCCGATTGGGATTTCGGCGCCCCAGTCGTATTGCCGAGTGGATGGATAAACAATCTGTTTGCCGGTTGGAGCGGCGTCGCCACCATATCGTGGCCGGAGCACAGTTGCAGCCTGCGGATTGAAGCTTCATCGCCCTTGAATTTCTACCTGGTCTATTCGCCATCGGACGAGAGCGACTTCTTCTGTTTTGAACCGGTCAGTCATGCTGTCGATGCTCACAATCGTGGTTCGATCGACAAATGGAATGGACTGTCGGTGCTTGCGTCTGGCGAGGGCCTAGTAGCCCGTTGCAGCTTTGCCGTCAGTTAGGCGGACCTCAGCTGCGCCCTCGAATTGGCGGATCTCGGCCAGGGCTAGCCGTCGGCGATCCAATCCGCGAGGCTGCGGGCAAAACTTCGCGGCACGATAAGTTCGCACGCGGTCTCGCCGGTGCGCAGGAAGAGCACGGACACGTGATGGAAGGATGTCAGCACGGCGCGGCCCGGAGCGGCGGCCGGCGCGTGCCAGTCGACGGCAATGCAGCCGGACAGAAGACTTGCGATACCAGGGCCGGCCATTTTCAAACGAACACGACCTTCCGCGAGGGGAACGGAACAGCCGAGATCGGGGTCGACGGCAAGCGCAGGCGCTTGCGTGCCTTCGTCGAGAGCCAGCCAGAGGCGGCGAGGTGCAACGCGGATAATTAGAAGCCCCTTGTGGCGAACCGTCTCTCCGACCGAAGCGGGAAGTTTCTTGCCCAGCGGCGCCGAGACGCTCTTTTCGAATTGCGTCAATGTCGCGTCCCAGCCCTCGATCTGGATGAGCGGACAATCTGCCACGGACAGGCTGAAATCCCGAGAAGAGGTCAAGCTAGTCATGCAGCCGTTCTCCTTGTGGATCGACGAATACCGGCGAGACAACGCGGGCGCGAACCGTTTCGGCCTTCATCGGATAAACCGCTACGACCTCGCTTCCTTCTGCCGCGACATCACCGGCAAGCAGGGCCAGCCCGACATAATGGCCGCGTTCGGGGCTGAAAGTGACGGAGGTGACGCGACCGCGCCCATGGCCATGGGGTTTCTCATCCGGCAGGAACAGGATGGCGCCGCCGCGCAGGCGTTTTCCATCCTCAATGCATTCCAGTCCGACCAGGCGCTGTCGGTTGGGGGCCTGGAGGGCAGGGCGCCGTCGCAGGACGTCGCCGACGAAGCCGCTGCGCTTGCCGGCCATGCGGCCGAGGCCGAGATCGTCGAGCGTCGTGCGCCCGTCGATCTCAGGTCCGGCGACATGGCCCTTTTCGACCCGCAGCGCGCCAAGCGCCTCCACGCCGTAGGGCTTCAGCTCGAGCAGTCTGCCGGCTTCGAGCAGACAGCTCCAGAGCTGTTCACCGGCAGTGGCGCCGACATAGATTTCGTAAGCGCGCTCGCCGGAATAACTGAGACGCAAGATGCGGAGCCCACGGCCCTCCCACTCGCTTTCGAGTAGTCCCATGTGCGGAAGTGCCTCATCGGAAACGTCAAGGGCAGGAAAAGCGGCACCGAGGATTGCGCGGCTGTTAGGCCCGGCAACCGACATTGCCGCCCATTCATCGCTGACCGAGGTGACGGCCACACGCAAATCCGGCCAGGCCGTGTCGAGCAGGAATTCGAGACGCGACAGCACATCCGCGGCCTTGGCGGTCGAGGTCGTCATGAAGAACCGGTTTTCCGCCAGCCGCGTCGTGGTGCCGTCGTCGAAGACGATACCGTCGTCGCGCAGCATGATGCCGTAGCGGGCGCGGCCTACCGCCAGTTTGGCAAAGCCGTTGGCGTAGATGCGATCGAGGAAGATTGCCGCATCCGGGCCCCGGACATCGATCTTGCCGAGCGTGGAGATGTCCATCAGCCCCGCGGCCTGGCGCACATTCCGCATTTCGGCGACATACGCGTCGTTCACGTCACGTCCCGACTGCCGGTAGAAATAGGGCCGCATCCAGAGCCCGACCTCGAGCATCTCGGCGCCGTTCGCCATGTGCCAGTCATGCATCGGCGTGCGGCGGATCGGCTTGAAATGATGGCCGATGGCGCGCCCGGCAAGCGCGCCGATGGCAACCGGCGTATAGGGCGGGCGGAAGGTCGTGGTGCCGGTCTCAGGAATCGTTGCGTTGCGCAGCGCTGCCATCGCGGCAAGTGCGGGAAAATTGCTGGTCTTGCCTTGGTCGGTGCCCATACCGAGCGTAGTGTAGCGCTTCAGGTGCTCGACCGATTCATAGCCCTCGCGATGGGCGAGCTCGATATCCCCGGTTGTCACGTCCATCTGGAAATCGACGAAGGCCTTTGCACGTCCAGCGGGCAGGGCTTCGCGAAGGACGCTCGAGCCGGTCTCACCGAGATCGAGTTTCGATGGAGCGGACACTGGTGCCGACTTGCCGCAGGAGGCTGCCGCTTCGATGCCGGCGCGATGGCCGTCCTCGATGGCAGCGACTGTCGCATAGGCTCCTATCATTGCACCGGCGCCGAACTGGCTGGCTGAAAAGATGCCCGGCACGAAGCCGTCAATGTCGTCGCGATACACAGGTTTGACACCGAGGTGTGAGGTGAGATGCACGGTTGGCGACCAGCCGCCGGAGATGCAGACCAAGTCGCAGGCGGCCGAAGATTGTCCCTCCGGACCATTGAGCGTTACGCGCCTGACGGCATGGCCGCCATGCAGGTCGACGATGCGCGTTGCGGCCCGCACCACCACGCCGAGCCGTGCGGCTTCTGCGGCAAGTGCTGCGGGCGGGACGGGGCGCAGATCGGCAATCGTCACCTCCGCGCCGGCTGCGGCATAGTCGAAGGCGGTGCGCCAGGCACCGTCATTGGTGGTAGCGACGACGATTTTCTTGCCCGGCAGGACGGCGAAACGGTTGAGATAGGTCCGGGCGGCCGAGGCAAGCATGACGCCGGGCCGGTCGTTGTTCGAGAACACCATCGGCCGCTCGATGGCGCCGGTGGCGAAAACGATCGAGCGGATGCGCAACATAGTGACCGTTTGCCGTGTCTCGCCATTCGGCTGCGGATTGGTTGGATCGCGCTGTTCGACCAGTCCAAGGACATTGCCGTCATAGCTGCCGAAAGCGGTCGTCCGCTTCATAAGCGTGATGGTTTCGAAGCCCTCCAACTCGGCCTCGGCCTGCCTCAGCCATGCGGCCGCTGCGCTGTCGGACGGTTCCGCCAGAAGCTGGCCGCCAAGCAGGAAATCCTGCTCGATCAGCGCGACCCGCGCGCCGGCCGCGGCGGCCGCCCGCGCCGCCGACAATCCCGCCGGGCCGCCGCCGACGATGGCGACATCGGCGAAGGCATGACGAACCTCGTAGTGGTCGGGATCCACGCCGGTGCCGGCTCTGCCCAGACCGGCAGCCTTGCGGATAAAGTGCTCGTAGAACATCCAGGCGCGGCGCGTCGGGCCCATGAAGGTCTTGTAGTAGAAGCCGGCGGACAGAAACGGTGCCAACAGCCCGTTGACGCTTTGCATGTCGAAGGCAAGCGATGGCCAGCGGTTCTGACTCTCCACGACCATACCGTCGGCGAGTTCCAGTGTGGTCGCCGGCAGGTTCGGCTCGCGCCTCCCGGCGGTCCCGAGCGTAACCAGCGCATTCGGCTCTTCGGGTCCGGCGGAAAAAATGCCGCGCGGGCGATGATATTTGAAGCTGCGCCCGACCAGCGTGACGCCATTGGCGAGCAGCGCGGAGGCAAGTGTGTCGCCGCGATATCCAGCCAGCTTGCGGCCGTCGAAGGTAAACTCGACCGGCTGCTCGCGAATGATGCGGGCACCCACCGACAGCCGTTTGCGGTTTGAACTCATGCCGGTGACTTCCTGAGAGTTGATTTCCTGGCCCGCAATTTTCTAGCGAAGTCGACGGCTGCGATGGCATGGTTGCGGGTGTCGCGTTCGACCACCAGCCATTGGCGGCAACCGGTCACGTGCTGCCAGAATTCACGGTGCGGGCCGGCCGGGTTTGTCCTGATATAGACGTAGCGGTACCAGGCCTCCGGATCGGGATCGTCATGGGCCGGACGCTTGACCGAGGCATCGCCGCCATAGCGGAACTCGTCATGATCGCGCGGGCCGCAGCAGGGGCATTCGATGCGCAGCATTTTGTCCTGCCTCCTATTGCAGCCAGGCGGAAGGGCCGGCGCCGGCCTCATCGAGCGTGTGGCCGGTGCGGAAACGATCGAGCCCGTAGGCCGCGATCAAGGGATGCGGCTTGCCGGTGGCAATCGTGTGGGCGAAGCACCAGCCGGAAGCCGGCGTCGCCTTGAAGCCGCCATAGCACCAGCCGCCGTTGAGATAGAGACCCTCGATCGGCGTCGGGCAGATGATCGGGCTGGCATCGGGGGTCATGTCCATGAGGCCGCCCCAATGGCGAAGCAGACGGACGCGCGAAATGCACGGCATCAATGCGATCGCGGCCTCCGCCACTTCGCGCACGACGCCGAGATTGCCGCGCTGGGCATAGGAATTATAGCCGTCGAGATTGCCGCCGAAGACCAACCCCCCCTTGTCCGACTGGCTGACGTAGAAATGGTCGGCGCCATAGGCGACGACGTGATCTACCAGCGGCTTCAGCGGCTCGGTTACGAAAGCTTGCAGCACATGGCTTTCGATCGGCAATTCAAGCCCAGTCTTGGCGCCGAGCACGGACGTGTGGCCAGCAACCGCGAGGCCGACCTTGCCGGCGCCGATCCGGCCTTTCGTCGTTTCGACGCCGACGATCCTGTCGCCGTCACGGACAAAGCCTGTCACATCGCAGTTCTGGATGATGTCGACGCCATGGCTGTCGGCGGCACGCGCATAGCCCCAGGCGACGGCGTCGTGGCGTGCCGTGCCCGCGCGGCCCTGAAAGATGGCGCCATGGATCGGGAAGCGGGCGGTGTCGGAAAAATCGAGATAGGGCACCAGCCGGCGCACGTCTTCGCGGCCGACGATGTCGGCGTCGATGCCGTTCAGCCGCATGACGTTGGCGCGGTGGCTGAAACCGTCGAGCTGATCGGCCGAATGCGCCGTGACGAGTTGACCGCGCTGGGAGAACATCACGTTGAAATTCAGCGCCTGAGACATGTCCTCCCAAAGCTTCATCGAGAATTCGTAGAACTGGGTGTTGCCGTCGAGCAGGTAGTTGGAGCGGATGACGGTGGTGTTGCGGCCGACATTGCCGCCGCCGACATAACCCTTTTCGAGCACCGCGACGTCACGGATGCCGTGGTTCTCGGCGAGGTAGAAGGCGGTGGCGAGGCCGTGTCCGCCGCCGCCAATAACGATCACGTCATAGGACGATTTTGGCTCCGCGGCCCGCCAGGCTCGCTGCCAGTTCTTCTGGCCTGACAGCGCGTTGCGGAAAACCGAAAATGCCGAGTAGCGCGCCATGTGTGCAGGCCTATCGAATGATCGGGCCGGCCGGCGTGCGGGTAAGCACTTCGGCGCCCGCATCGGTCAACAGCACCGTGTTGGAGACGAAGTCATTGCCGCGACCAGTGCCCATCAGCCACGACAGGATGTGGAAGCTCATCCCGGTTTGGATCTCGAGGTCGGAATCGTGTCGCAAGCCGGTCACCGAATTGCCGCCGGTCCATGACGGCGGCTGGCCGGCGCCGACCAGGTAACCGCAGTGATGGCGGCGATAGTGGGAAAGACCGGCCTCGTCGGCGACGGCCTGCCAGGCGGCGTAGACATCGCGCGCCTTGGCGCCCGGCCGTAGCGCCTCGACGACCGCGTTGAACGCCTTGGCGGTCACCTCCGCCATTGTGGCGTCTTCATCGCTGATGTGGCCTATGCGAACGAGCCGGCCGAGCGGGGCGTGGTAGCGCGAGATGCACCCGGACAGTTCGACAAAGACGGGCTCGCCCTTGCGGTAGATCCCGTCGCCCCAGGTTGTGTGCTCTTCACCCAGGCGCGCGGCCGGGCGGATGAACGGTCCGAAGCCCGGCGCATGACCGCCGGCGCGGATCATTGCCGCAACACATTGGGCGGCGACCTCCTGTTCGGAAGCGCCATCGGAGATCGCCGCGATCGCGGCACCGGCGGCGGCGTCCGTCACTTGTGCCGCCCGCCGCATCAGCGCCTGTTCTTCGGCGCTTTTCACCCGCCGCATTTTGTCGATCAGACCGGAGACATCGCTCCACTTTGCATCGGCTTGCATCTGGAGTGCCACGGCAAGTCCATGGCTAAGGCCGGCTGTCCAGTATTCGAGGCCGATCCGCTTGCCGGATAGGCCGAGCTCTGCCAGCACCCGCGCGGCAAGGTCGGCCGCCGTTTCGCTGTCGGAATGGCCACGGAATTCCGCTGCCTTCACCTGCTTCTCGATTGTCACCTTCTCCATCGAGCGGGTGACCAGAACAGGTTTTTCCCGGAGCGGGACAATCAGCAGGTGAGGGGCAAAATACCCCCAGTGATCAAGCCCGGTGAGATAGAAGACGTTCTCCGGCGAGGCAAACACCGCCGCGTCGAGCTCGCGCTCAACCAGTGCAGTACGGACCTTTGCCAGCCGGCCTGCGATTTCGGCTTCGGAAAAAGGATTGCGGTCCATCGGGCGTCCTCGTGCTTGTTGCCGGCTTGCTGGCGGGCATGGTCTTTTTCGGCAGGCGGTTTCCCGGCCCCCATGTCAGTCGATGACGATGAGTTCGCGCGCCACATCGCAGAGGCGTTCGCCGCCGCGTTCCGTGACGACGAACGATTCCGAGATGGCGATGCCGAAATCGTCGAGCCAGACGCCGGCCATGAAATGGAAGCACATCCCAGGCTGCATCTCGGTAGTATCGCCCGGACGAAGGCTTGCGGTGCGTTCACCCCAATCGGGCGGATATGCGAGCCCGACCGGATAGCCGACGCGGCTGTCTTTCTTCAGCCCGTTCCGTCGCAGGACTGCCTGCCAGGCGGCTTCCACCTGTTCGGCGGTGTTGCCGGGGCGCGCGTTCTCGAGGCCAGCGTCGACGCCCTCGACGATCGCCTTGGCCATGTCGAGCATGGCTTGCGGCGGCTTGCCGAAATGTACCGTCCGGGTCAGCGCCGCATGGTAGCGGCGGCGCACGCCGGCGATCTCCAGAATGGCGAGGCCGCTGTCCGGCAGCGGCGCGTCGGACCACGTCAGGTGCGGCGTGCTAGTGCCCTCGCCAACGGGCATCAGCGGACAGATCGCGGCATAGTCGCCGCCTGATCCGGGCACGCCCATGATCTGCGCGTGATAGATTTCCGCAATGGCGTGGTTCTGAGGCACACCGGGCCGCATTTTCTCGATGGCACGGTTCATGGCATGCGTGCAGATCGCACCCGCCTCGCGGATCAGCACCAGCTCGGCTTCGGATTTGATCAGCCGCGCCCAGTTGACGAGATCGTGGTTGTTGGCGAAGTGCGCGTCGGGCAGTCCCTCGACAAGGTGGGCGTGGCAGCGCGCAGTGTAATAATGCGCGTCCATCTCGACGCCGATACTGGCCTTTTCCCAGCCGCGCGACCGGATCAGTCGGGCGAGTTCGTCATAGGGGTGTTCGACGGGCTGCTGCACCAGCCGCTCCGAGAACGGCACGATGTTTGTCTCCGGCAGGCCGGTTGTCAGGCGCGCGCTCTTGGCATCCTGCGCCCTGCCGAACCAGATCGGCCGATCCTCCTCCAGATGGACGAGGACGCACTGCGGAACATAGAACGACCATCCATCATAGCCGGTCAGCCAGCACATGTTGGCTGGATCCTGACAGACGATGAGATCGAAGCCGGCTTTTTGCATGCGTGTCTTCACGCCGGCGAGACGCTGCCCATACTCCGCTTGCGTGAATGTCCCGAACCCGTTCGCGGTCGCCACCGAAATCCTGCCTTCCAGGTACGCCGCTTGCCCTTTGATCAACATGGGCAAATAGGCCAAATTGTGCACAACTCGACGTCAATTTGTTGGCTAACTACGAATTACCGCCGAATTTTCATGGTTTCTATATCTCAGCTTGCGAAATGTCTAGGGCAGTTGTATACGTCTTATCAAGCAGGCGTCGACCTCGAAGAAGGCCGCGCCCTGGGAACCATCCACAGTTGTCCAATGGGAGAAAAGCATGCTCAATTCATCAATATCGCGCCGCATGGTCGTGAAAGCGGCTGCCTGCATCGCGCTCGCCGCGACGTCATTGACGTCGCTATCCGCTCACGCGGAAACCACCCTCGAACGGGCCAAGAAGGACGGCTACATCCGCGTCGGTTTCGCCAACGAGGCGCCGTTCGGTTACGCCACGCCTGACGGCAAGCTGACCGGCGAGGCGCCGGAAGTCGCCAAGGCGGTGCTCGCCAAGATGGGCATACCGCAGGTCGACGGTGTTTTGACCGAATTCGGCTCGCTCATTCCAGGTCTCAAGGCCGGCCGCTTCGACATCATCGCCGCCGGCATGTTCATCACTCCGAAGCGCTGCGCCGAGATCAACTACTCCGAGCCGTCCTACGGCATCGGCGAGGCTATGCTGGTGGCAAAAGGCAATCCGAAAGGCATCAAGGATTTTTCCAGCATCAAGGATAATCCGGATCTCAAGCTTGCCGTGATGGCCGGCGCCGTCGAAGGCGGCTTCGCCAAGGAAGCGGGCGTTGCCAGTGGGCAGATTGTCTCCTTGCCCGACCAGTCCAGCCTGGTCGCGGCCGTCCAGTCGGGCCGCGCCGACGCTGCTGCGCTGACCGCTCTTTCGATCGCCGATATGGCCAAGAAAGCCGACGGCGTCGAATCGACCAAGCCCTTCGGCGAGGTTGCCGGCAAATCGGTGAAAGGTCATGGCGGCTTCGGCTTCCGCAAGGAAGACACCGACCTGCAGCAGGCGTTCAACGCCGAGCTGAAGAAGTTCATCGGTTCGCCGGAGCATATTGCGCTGGTCGAGCCGCTCGGCTTCGGCAAGGACTACCTCCCCAACAAGACCACCGCGGAGCTTTGCGCGGGCAAGTAGGTTCCCAACTGCTGGCGGCGCGAAAGCGCCGCCCTTTTTTCTCCGGGGGAATCGCATGGGTATCCGTACGCTCGTTGCCATGCTGGTCATCGCGCTCGTCGTGATCGGCGCCTTGGCAACACAGGAAAGCTATCGAGTGTTCATGCCGGGGCTGCTGCAAGGCGCGGTCCTGACAATCGAGATCGCCGTCCTCGGCAGCCTGCTCGCAATCGTCATGGGCGTGCTTGCAGCACTTGCACGGATGTATGGCCCGACGCCGCTCAGATGGCTGGCCACGGTCTATGTCGAGATCTTCCGCGGAACGTCGGCATTGGTACAATTGTTCTGGCTGTTTTTCGTGCTGCCGCAATTCGGCGTCACGATCAACGCTTTCGTGGTGGCAGTCCTGGCACTCGGCCTGAACGTCGGTGCCTACGGGTCGGAGGTCGTGCGTGGTGCGATCCTTTCGGTCGCTCGCGGCCAGTGGGAGGCATGTACGGCATTGAACATGAGCCGGCCACAGATGTTGCGCCGGATCATCCTGCCGCAGGCCTTTGTGGCGATGATCCCGCCCTGGGGCAACCTGTTCATCGAGCTTCTGAAATCGACAGCGCTTGTGTCGCTGATCACGCTTTCCGACCTCGCCTTCAAGGCGCAGCAAATGAACCAGAATACGTTCAAGACCATTCCGATCTTCACACTTGTCCTTTTGATGTACCTGGCAATGTCGCTGGTTCTGACCATCGGCATGCGGCTTCTCGAAAGGCGGGCATCGATCGGACTGGCGCGAGGGAAGGCAGCATGATTTGGGACTGGGCATTTGCTTTTGAAATCCTGCCGGTGCTCGCCCGCGCGGCCATCGTCTCCATCGAGGCGACGCTGGTCGGCTTTGCACTTGCCGCCTCGCTTGGCCTGGTGCTGGCCGTCGTCCGTATCGCCGTGCCGTGGACCGGCTGGACAATTTCGGTGCTGGTCGAACTGATCCGTTCGACCCCGCTGCTTATCCAGATATTCTTTCTCTATTTCGTCTTTCCGAAATTCGGTGTCGTGCTCGACGCCTTCACCGCCGGGGTGCTGGCCATCGGCATCCACTATGCCGCCTATTGCTCCGAGGTCTATCGCGCCGGTTTCGACAACATCCCTCGCGGCCAGTGGGAAGCCTCGATCGCACTTAATCTTTCGGCCTGGACAACGTTCCGCGACATCATCATTCCGCAGGCGATTCCGCCGATCGTTCCGGCGCTCGGCAACTATCTGGTTGCCTTGTTCAAGGAGACGCCATTGCTGTCCGCAATCGCCGTGCTGGAGCTGATGCAGACGGCCAAGATCATTGGCTCCGAAACCTTCCGCTACACCGAGCCGATGACGCTGGTCGGTCTGTTCTTCCTTGCCATGAGCCTGGTTTCTGCTGCGCTCATTCGCTCCCTCGAAGGCCTGCTCAACCGGAGGACCATGCGATGACGGAACAACCGATGGTTCGCTTCGACAATGTATCGAAACGCTACGGCACGTTAACCGTTCTCGACGGGCTTAATCTGGAAATAGCACGCGGCGAAAAGGTCTCCATCATCGGCCCGTCCGGCTCCGGCAAGACGACGGTGCTGCGCATGCTGATGACGCTGGAGACGATCAATGACGGTGTCATCTGGGTTGAAGGCGAGCCGCTGACCCATATGGAGAGGAACGGCAAACTTGTTCCCGCCGATCTCGCCCACATCCGCAAGATCCGCGCCAAGATCGGCATGGTGTTCCAGTCGTTCAACCTGTTCCCGCACATGACGGCGATGCAGAACTGCATCGAGGCACCGATAACCGTGCTAGGCATGAAGCGGGCCGATGCGGAGGCGCGTGCCGCCGAACTGCTCGACATGGTCGGCTTATCGGATAAGAAGGACCACTATCCCTCGCAGCTCTCGGGTGGTCAGCAGCAGCGTGTCGCCATCGCACGCGCTTGCGCCATGCGGCCCAAGATCATGCTGTTCGACGAGGTGACCTCGGCCCTGGACCCCGAACTCGTTGGCGAAGTGCTTGAAGTCATCCGAAAACTTGGTAGGGAGCATGACCTCACCATGCTGATGGTCACCCACCAGATGGGATTTGCCAAGGAATTCTCCGATCGCGTCTGCTTTTTCCACGCGGGCAAGATCTGCGAGCAAGGGCCGCCAGGCGAGTTGTTCGGCACCCCCAAGAACGAGCGGACACGGCAGTTCCTGCACGCTGTCCTGGAGGCTGGATGACGCTTGAGACAGATGCCACGCCCACAGCCGTGACCGCCGCGCCGCCACGTCCGCTCTCGGCCCGGGAGCGATTTGAACGCATTTACCGGATACTGCGCGACCGCATCTGCCTGCTCGATTATGCGCCGGGAAGCCATCTGTCCGAGGAAGAACTTGCCCAGGAATTCCAGATCAGCCGCACGCCGGTCCGGCGTGTCCTGGCGCGTCTCGAATCCGAGGGTCTGGTTCAATCCGTCCACGGCGTCGGCACGATCGTCACCGATGTCGATATCGAGGAATTGCAGCAGGTCTATCATTTGCGCCTGGAGCTGGCGCTCCTCGTCGGCAAGCTTTCGCCGATCCCGCGCACGGCGGACGATCTCGACCGGATACGGGCGCTCATCGCGCGTTGCGATGCCGATATACTCAATCCCGACCAGCGCGCTTTCCTGTGCCTCAACATGGATTTTTTCTACGAGCTCACGGCGATGACCGGCAACCAGCCGCTGCGCGAGATCAGCGAGCGCCTGTATTTTCAGGTCGCGCGCGTCGTCCTGAAGATGATGCCGCAATTGGGCCTTGTCGAGGAGTTCACCGCGTTCCGCCGCGAAATGGAAGAGGTCCTTGCCGCCGCCGAGATCGGTGACTGGGAGTCCATAGGGCACATAAGGCGGGCGCATATCTCAATGAGCTTTCGCCGCATGATGCGTCATGCAGGCGAGGCCAATCTGGATGGAGCAACATAGGCAGCCCCTCGGGGTTGTGCTGGCCGCCAAGGTCGGCGACAGCGATAGTCAAAACCGAATGTGCGGTTTCATAGCAGTCTCCTCTGGTCGAAGAACGCGCCGAGAATTCACTGGCAGTGCAGCAGATGATGAATCTGTCGCGGGGTGTTTCCCGTCAGGCGGCGGCTCTCGCGGACAAGATGCGCCTGGTCGGAATAGCCCGCTTCGGCCGCCAGCATGGCGGTGGAGCTGCTGGAGCGGCTCGAAAGCCGCAGAAAGCGCTGGTAGCGGAGGATACGGTCAAGCGTCTTGGGGCCATAGCCGAAGCTCGTGTCGAAGCGCCGGCGCAACGTCCTTTCGCTCATCTCGAGCGCGCGCATCAACCAAGGGACGAGCGGCGCGTCGGGTGGCGGCCCGCGCTCGATCAAACGATATGCCGCCTGCATGGGAACGTCGGTCGCGGGCGCGGGCACCTCCTCGGCGACGACCTGTTGGAGAGAGCAGGCCAGATCCTCGAGACTGTCGCCGGGGCGCACGCGGCTGGCGAGGCGGCGGGCTCGCGCCCCCCACAAATCGTCGAGCGACAGCCTCTTGCCGACCAGCTCGATTTGCGGCACGCCGAGCCATGCCGCCGCCGCGGCAGGATGGAAGCGCAAGCCGATCACGACCTCGTCCGCCGCTAGAACCTCGGTCTGCGGTTCCTTGTGAGGGCCGGCAATTCGGAAGCTGCCTCCGATCCATTGCAAATCGATCGTCGTGTCGGGCATGATGACGATTGGCGGTGAGCCCGCCGGGTCCATTCGATGCACCCACACCGAAGCAAAGCTCCCGCGAAGCCGCGCCGACGCTGGACGTTGCTGAAATGAACCCGTTGCCTGCGCTGGGACGGGATCGCTCATCTCGCTCCCCTTCGGATTAGCGGCGGTGAACCTACGGCGCAGCGGCTGCGCCCGGCCGTCGCTCGAGACAACGTCTTCCAATCGAGAACGGTTGCAAGAATCGGTTGTTTTCTTCCGGCCGGAACGAAGAGGGCAGGTGGAGGGCGATGCCACGTGCATCGCCATCGGCAGCGCCGTGTGCGGCTCATACGTCAATGGCCGTTCTGTTCAATAAGGCAAGCGAGATGCGTGCTTATCTTTCGGCGTCGTACATCACATGAGAGGTATGCGTCATGAGCAACAAAAACGACCAACGGATCGACTACGTCGAATTCAACGTGAAAGACATTCAGCGGTCACGCGACTTCTACGGAAAGGCGTTCGGCTGGACCTTCACCGACTACGGCCCGCAATATTGCGAGTTCAACGACGGGCGCTTGTCAGGTGGCTTTGCTGCTGGCCCAGCGAGGTCCGGAGGAGGCCCGCTCGTCATTCTCTATGCCGATGACCTGCCGGGAACGGTCAAGCGTGTCGAGGAAGCGGGAGGCAAGATCGTCAGGCCGATTTATGGGTTCCCCGATGGCCGGCGCTTTCATTTCGCGGACCCGGACGGTTACGAGCTAGCGGTTTACACCGAAGATGGCAGCAATGAATGATCGCGTTCCTCCCACCTCGGGTTGGTTTTGCTCGGCGGCGTCTTGATTTGGGAGGGCGCCGAGCATGTCCTCAGATTCCGGGCGATTGCAGCGTCCCTGGCCGGGCGGGGCTTCCTGCTCCCAAGCCTCTTCTCGCGGCCGGATCGTTTGCCTCGCAACGGCCTTGGTGGACCCTTTCCCGCCGCGGCCTTGGCCGTATTCACCATTACGGCGTCGTTCATGGCGCTCAACTTCTGGCCTACAGCGGCGATGAACGCGAAGCGCTTCGTACCGGCTTCACCAATGTTGCCGTCTTGGGCGGGTTGATTGTCGCCGCGACCACTAGCCTGTGATCATCATTTCGGGGCGGCGGCTTCGTCCTCATCTGCAATCAGCCGCTGGTCGTTGGTGATCCGGTGTTGTTGCAGCATCCGCCTATCGCTGCCAGAAGGGCAGCTTGGCGATCTCTTCCTCGGCCTGTCGCCTCGTCAGACCGATATCGTCGATCAGATGGGGATTGGTCTGCGCCAATCGCTTGAGATCCCAGCGAAAGCGTGTCGGCTCGCGCCAGGCCGCGATAATGCTTCGCAGCGTCGCCAGGCTGTAGCGCCGAGGCGATGCTTCCGCCGGCCGCGTTGCCTCAAGCGGGGCCGAGGCAAAGGTGGGAATATCGTTCATGGCAACCTCCATATGGTTTGAGGGGGCCCATACGATTTTGGGAGTGTGGGGCCCTCGACCTGAAAGAGGCTGAATTCTGCAGGATACGAACCGCGCCGTAATTAAGCTCTCCCAAATAGTTCTCAAAACTTGCAAACGGGCTATAGATGCGCCGTATGCAGGGATCGCGCTTTGCCTTTGGTCCGTTCGTGCTTGATCCGGGTGCGGGAACGCTTATTCGGAACGATGTCCCCGTTGCCGTTAGCTACCGCGGGCTAAAGCTGCTTGCGGCGCTCGTCGGACGGTCCGGCGAAATCCTTGAAAAGGCTGAGTTGATGGACGCGGCGTGGCCGGGTACAGCCGTCGAGGAAGGCAACCTAACCGTCCAGATCGCGCTGCTGCGGAAGCTGCTTGGCCCGGCCGCCGACGGCGGTGAATGGATCGCCACGGTTCCGCGCGTCGGCTACCGCTTCACGGGAGCCGTCGAACAGCTCGGCGTCGCGAAGCGAAAACCTTTGCCGCTGCCCGACAAACCATCGATAGCCGTGCTGCCCTTCGTCAATGTCAGCAACGATCCCGAGCAGGAATCCTTCGCGGATGGGTTGACCGAAGACCTGATCACCGACTTATCCAGGATCTCCGGCCTGTTCGTCATCGCACGCAACTCGGCCTTTGCCTACAAAGGAAAGGCGATGGACGTGCGCGGGATCGCTGAGGACTTTGGCGTGCGCTACCTGCTGGAGGGTAGCGCAAGGCGCGCCGCAGGGCACGTGCGCATCAACGCACAACTGGTCGACGCGGTGAGTGGCGATCATGTATGGGCGGAACGCTTCGATCGCAGCCTGGAAGATATTTTTGCCGTTCAGGACGAGGTTACCGGCAAGATCGTCGAGGCGTTACTCGGCCGGCTGCGTGCACCGCCGCCGCGCAATCGGCCCCAAAATCTCGAGGCCTACGATCTCTGCGTGCGAGCGCGCAAGCTGATGGATGATTCGCCGCAGACGGCGCAGGAAGCGCATCTGATGCTCACCCGCGCGGTTTCGCTCGATCCGGAATATGCCGAGGCCTATCGCTGGCTTGCCATGAACCACTGGATGGGATGGGTGCATTCCGGCGGACCAACCGAAACATCCCGTAGCGCTGCTTTGGAACTCGCGCGCAAAGCCGTGGCGATCGACCCCAACGATGCCGGCTGCCGCTGGGTTTTGGCTTACCTGCTTGCCTACGAGCGCAGCTTCGCCGAGGCGGATGCGGAATTCGCCAAGGCGATCGAGCTTGACCCGAACGAGGCCGATGCCTGGGCGGCATTGTCCGACATCGCGGTCCTGGCCGGACGGGTCGAGGAGGGTCTTGAGCACATTCGCAAGGCGTTCCGGCTGAATCCGTTTCCGGCAAGTTGGTATTATCTCGCGCTCGGCCAAGCGCAATATGCAGCCGGCGAATACGAATCCGCTATCAAGACACTGCGCAGGGACGAGACCTATCGTACAAGCTCTCGCCGTTTCCTGGCGGCAAGCCTTGCCCAACTCGGCCGGCTCGACGAGGCGCGCGCAGAGGTCGAACTGTTTCTCGTCGGCAACCCGCATTTCACAACCCGCCACTGGGCGGCGACGGAGCCATTCCGCGACGCTGCGACGCTTGAGCATTTCGTTGACGGCTTCCGTAAGGCCGGCCTTCCGGAGTGACGCGCGGGCGCCGTCGCACGGTTCGTGCGACCTATTCCTCAAAGCGACCCGTGGCGTCACGATCGCGCTCGTATCGTCTCGTGAGCGGAAACGGCGGCAACCAGGACTCGCGACGGATGATCCAGCTTTCGTAAGTTGGCATCAGTTGGTCAGGCGCGTCCAGGGATCCGAGGTTCACTTCGACTTCGTCGGCGGTGCGGGCGAAAACGGTCGAGCCGCAGCGGGGACAGAAAAACCGCCCGGCATAGTCGCGTGTTTCGCCGTCGATCGTCACCGCATCTTCGGGAAATATCGCGGAAGCGTGAAAAAGGGCTCCATGATGCTTGCGGCAGTCGAGACAGTGACAAAGGCCGACCCGGTATGGGCGTCCCGAAGCGACAATTCGGACGTTCCCGCACAGGCACCCGCCGGTGAATCGGTCCATGCTGCGTCTCCTCCAAAATCAAGCGGCCGGAATGGTTACAACGACCGGCACTGTTGTTGCAATCGCCGCCGCGGGCGGGGACATGTCGTTCTTCCGTGGCGATGACATTGCAGCCGCCTCTCTATGCCTTATGCGAGCTTGCCGCCGAAAACAGGCTTTGGTTTGTCATATGGAACGAAACGGCGCGTTCCATTGAGCCGCCAACTCGGCGGCCGAGGCGAGCCTGACTCCGCAGTCGGCGAGTATGCGTGCGACCGTCGCTACCGCCTCGGCGTTGGACGAGGCTATGCTGCCGTTCGGAAGGAAAAGGTTGTTTTCGAAGCCGACCCGGACATGGCCCCCAAGCAATGCGGCGGCGGTCGCGCACGCCGCTTCGTTGCGGCCGAAGGCGCAGACGCCCCAATGGTCGAAGCGCGGCATGTTCGCCGCGAGGAATGGCAAGAGATCGGCAGGAACGGACGTCTGTCCCGGCGTGTAGCGGCCCAGCACGTAGAGAACCGGTATGCTTGCCCAGGGGATCAGTCCGCGCTGCTGCATGTCCGAAAGCCTGACGGCCTCCTCGGGCGAATAGAGGATGATCTGTGGCGCAACCCCCTCGGTGTGCAGCCAGGCCATGAAGCGCACGAAGGCGAGTTCCGATCCGGCATCAGGAACGATTTCGCGAAGCGCCAGGGAGACAGCTTGCGGCTTCACATCTTGTACGACGGCCATCTGTTGGGCCGGCGAATAGATACCGAGTGCTTCGGAGGTGATCTGGATTACCAAGCGGTCGCCGGCAGCACCGCGGATGGCGGCGATCGCCTGGCGGTAGGCGTCGGCGTCGAGCAGATGATTGCCGCTTCGGTCGCGGACATGAACGTGGATCATAGCCGCACCGGCATCGGCGCATTCCGCGGCCGTCCTCGCAAGTTCGGCTGGTGTCAGCGGAATCGCCGGATGGTCGGCCTTGCTGCGACGTCCCCCGTTCGGGGCGACGGCTATGGCGATGCGGTCGACACCATGGGCCGGCTTCATGGGAACGTTCTGTAAGCGACAAGATTCATATGAATCAATCTTTGATCACACTGAAACAGACGTTGCAATCGCTGGTCTGGCGAGCTAGCAATATCCATGGACCAGGAAGAGCTTGCTGGACAGATCGTCACTGCCTTCGACGGCATGTCGGCGCAGCTTCGGTCCGCTGCGCGCTATGTCCTTGATAAGCCGTATGATGTCGCGCTGTTGTCCATGCGCGAGCAGGCCCGGCACGCAGGAGTGCAGCCGGCGACGATGACGCGGCTGGCCCAGCATCTCGGCCTTGATGGCTACGAGGCGGTACGCGATATCTACGCCGCCGCGATCCGGGACGGCGAAATCGGTTTCGCCGGCAAGGCGGGCCTTCAGGTCGCCAGCCAAAAGCTCAAGGGCGACCACGCGCTGGCGGCCGATATTCTGGATTCGATTTCCAGCCAGCTTGCCCATCTCGCCGAACGCAGGTCGATCGACCGTCTGGTCGAGACGGCCAGGGCGCTGAGTGCGGCAAGGCGCGTCTATTGCCTCGGCCTGCGCTCGAGCCACGCAGTGGCCTGGCATCTGCATTACATCCTGTCGCTGATCGGCGAGAAATCGGTGCTGCTGCACGGCATCGGCGGAACCGATGGCGACGCTCTGGCCCATGCGACCAGGGACGACGTGCTGATCGCCGCCAGCGTCCTGCCCTACACGCGCTTCACCATCGAGCTTGTCGAGTACGCTGCCGGCCGCGGCGTACCGGTCATTGCGATCACCGACAGCGGGGTAGCGCCCTTGGCGCTGCTTGCCGATCACCTGGTCGTCGTGCCGACCGGCAGCCCGTCCTTTTTCCACACCATGACGCCAGCTTTCATCGTTGCTGAGGTCCTGGGTGCTCTTGTCGCAGGGCAGGCAGGCGAGGGCGCTGTTGAGTCGCTGCGACGTTTCGATGAGCAGGGCGCCGCCCTCAAGACCCATCTGAACCAGCGTCCGCCGAAGAAAATGCCCATGAGGGACCGTCGATGACACACATTCTTCATCGAACCATCCACTCGACGCTGCCGGTCGCCGCTCGCGGCCAAGGCATCGAACTGTTCGATGCCGAGGGCAAGTCCTATATCGACGCGTCGGGCGGCGCTGCCGTGTCCTGTCTCGGCCACGGTCATCCCGACGTGATCGCCGCGCTGCACGCCCAGCTTGACCGCATCGCCTACGCACACACCAGCTTCTTCACCACCGAGGTGGCGGAGCGCTTGGCGGATCGGCTGGTCGAGGACGCGCCGAAAGGGTTGGACCACGTCTATCTGGTCAGCGGCGGCTCGGAGGCGGTCGAGGCCGCGCTCAAGATGGCCAGGCAGTATTTCGTCGAGAAAGGGGAGCCGCAACGGCGCCATCTCATCGCACGCCGGCAGAGCTATCACGGCAATACGCTCGGCGCTCTCGCCACCGGCGGCAACGAATGGCGGCGCGCCCAGTTCGGGCCGTTGCTGATCGAGACCCACCATATCGACCCCTGTTACGCCTATCGCTATCAAAAGCATGGCGAAAGCGACGAAGCCTATGCGGCGCGCGCCGCCCAGCAGCTCGAAGACAAGATCCTTGAACTCGGCCCGGACGAGGTCATCGCCTTTGTCGCCGAGCCGGTGGTGGGTGCCACGCTCGGCGCCGTGCCGTCGGTCCCCGATTATTTCAAGCACATTCGCGCGATCTGCGACCGCTACGGCGTGCTGCTCATTCTCGACGAAGTGATGTGCGGCATGGGCCGTACCGGCACGCTGCATGCGTGCGAGCAGGACGGCATCGCTCCCGACCTGCTGACCATCGCCAAGGGGCTCGGCGGTGGCTACCAGCCGATCGGCGCGGTGCTGCTTGGCCGGCATATCTTCGACGCCTTTGCCCAGGGCTCGGGCTTCTTCCAGCATGGACATACCTATATGGGGCATCCAATGGCGGCGGCGGCCGGCCTTGCCGTGCAGGAGGTCATCCGGCGCGACCGCCTGCTCGACAACGTCAGCGCAATGGGCGCGCAGCTCGACGAACGCCTGCACCAGCGCTTTGATAACCACCATCACGTCGGCGACATTCGCGGACGAGGTCTGTTCAGGGGAATCGAGCTGGTGGTCGATCGCGCCAGCAAGGAACCGTTCGACCAGAGATTTGAACTCAACGCTCGCATCAAGCGCGAAGCAATGGCCCGCGGCCTGATGATTTATCCGATGGCCGGGACGATTGACGGTGTGCGGGGCGTTCATGTGCTTGTGGCGCCGCCTTTCATCATTTCCAGACAGGATATCGATCGGATCGTCGAACGGCTCGGTGAGGCGATCGACGCTGCGATCGCTTCAGCGGCCTGACCCGCACGACGCGGACCGCCTCAATCAGTTCCAACGCGTCATCGGCGATGGGCCGGGACACCCACCAGAGAGGTAGCAACCATGTACAGTTCGATGAGAATCCTGATCGGCGCGGCGGCTTGCATGCTGCTGGCGCTGCCGTCCGTCGGAGCCGAGCAGCGCTTCGTCACGGTCGGCACCGGCGGGGTCACCGGCGTCTACTATGCCGTCGGCGGCGCCATTTGCCGGCTGATGAACAAGGACCGGCAGAAAACCGGCATCCGATGCTCGACGGAGTCGACCGGCGGTTCGGTCTTCAACGTCAACTCCATCCAGACCGGCGATCTCGATTTCGGCTTGACCCAATCGGACGTCCAGTACCAGGCCTATGAGGGGACCGGAAATTTCGAAGGCAAGCCGTTCAAGGATCTGCGGGCCGTCTTCTCCGTCCATCCCGAGCCGTTTACCGTGCTGGCGCGGCCCGATGCCGGCGTCACCAAATTCGAGGACTTCAAAGGCAAACGCTTCAACGTCGGCAATCCCGGGTCAGGCACCCGCTCGTCGATGGAGGAGTTGCTGAAGCAGATGGGCTGGACGCTCGGCGATTTCTCGCTTGCCGCGGAGCTGAAGGCGGACGAGCAGGGCAGCGCGCTGTGCGACAACAAGATCGACGGTTTCTTCTACGGCGTTGGTCATCCTTCCGCCGCGATCCAGGATCCGACCACGGCCTGCGGCGCCAAGCTCATCCCGCTGACCGGTCCGGCAGTGGACGCGCTGTTGGCAGCTCATCCGTACTATTCGGTCGCCACCATCAAGGGTGGCATGTACGCCAACAACCCGGACGACGTGAAGACATTCGGCTCCGCGCCACCGTGGTGACGAATGCCAGCACGCCCGATGAGGTGGTCTACGAGCTGGTGAAGTCGGTCTTCGAAAATTTCGACGACTTCAAGAAACTGCATCCGGCTTTCGCCAATCTCGATCCCAAGGAGATGATCAAGACCGGTCTGTCGGCGCCAATGCATCCGGGCGCGGAGCGCTATTACAAGGAGAAGGGCTGGCTCTGAGGCTTTCAATGCGAGGCGCCAAGGGCGCCTCGCATCGCAAATAAATGTGGGGAACGATGACAGATCAAAGCCAGCGGGCGGCAGCGCCTGACCAACCCGTTATCGACATCGACAAGCTCAGCGAGATCGTCGCGGAAGCCGACACCGGTGGGCGCAAGCCGACCGGCCGCACCGCGAAGCTGATCCTCGGCGTATCGCTTGCATGGTCGCTGTTCCAGCTTTGGTATGCCTCGCCCCTTCCGTTCATGCTCAATTTCGGCGTTGTCAGCGACGGCATCGCCCGCTCCATCCATCTGGCCTTCGCCCTGTTTCTGGCGATGCTGACGTTTCCCGCCTTCAAGACCTCATCGCGCAGCCGCGTGCCGCTACCCGACTGGGTGCTAGGCATCGCCGGGGCGGCGTCCGCCCTCTATCTGCTGGTCTTTTACAGCGATATCGCCCACCGGCCGGGGCTTCCCACTACCGCTGACCTGGTCATATCTATCGCCGGCGTCCTCATCCTGCTCGAGGCCGCCCGTCGCGCCGTCGGGCCTGCCATCACTGTCATCGCGGCGATCATGCTGATCTATATTTTCGCCGGGCCTCACCTTCCTGGCCTGCTCGGCCACAAGGGCGCGACGTTATCGCGCGCAGCCTCGCAGATGTGGCTGACGTCCGAGGGGGTGTTCGGTGTCGCCCTCGGTGTGTCCACCAATGTCGTCTTCATGTTCGTTTTGTTCGGAACATTGCTGGAGCGCGCCGGCGCCGGCGGCTTTTTCATCCAGCTTGCCTTCTCGCTGCTCGGCAAATACCGCGGCGGTCCGGCTAAGGCCGGTGTCGTGGCTTCCGGCCTGACCGGCATGATTTCCGGCTCTTCGATCGCCAATGTCGTGACCACCGGAACCTTCACTATCCCGCTGATGCGGCGGGTCGGATATTCTGCGGTGAAGGCGGGCGCCATCGAATGCGCGGCCGGCGTCAATGGTCAGCTGATGCCTCCTGTGATGGGCGCCGCCGCGTTCCTGATCGCGGAATACATCGGCATCTCCTATGCCGAGGTAGTCAAGCACGCCTTCTATCCGGCGCTGCTGACCTATGGATCGTTGTTCTACATCGTCGATATCGAGGCGATGAAGACAGGGATGAAGGGCCTGCCGTCACGCCGCACGCACTCCGCATTTCAGGGTGCGCTGCGCGGGCTGATGGGCATATGCGGCTTCATCGTCCTCGCAGGGCTTGTCTATTACGGCATTGGCTGGACGAAGACCGTTTTCGGCGCGGCCGCGACCTGGATGATCACTACCGCGCTGATCGCCGTTTACATCGGCCTTGTCGCCTACCGGGCGCGCTATCCCGACCTGCCGCTCGAGGATCTGGAGGGCGAGATCGTCAGGATTCCGCACTTCGGCGAGACGGCGCGCACCGGATTGCATTTTCTGCTGCCGGTGATCCTGCTGATCTGGTGCCTGATGGTGGAGGAGCTGTCGCCGGGCCTCTCGGCATTCTGGGGCGTTGTCGCCCTGATGGCGCTGATCGTCACGCAACGGCCGCTCACCGCCTTTTTCCGCAAGGACCGAGCGCTGGCACGGCATTGGCTTCACGGTTTCGACGATCTGGTCGGTGGCCTGTCCGCCGCTGCGCGCAACATGACGACGGTCGGCATTGCCACTGCGACGGCCGGCATCATCGTCGGCACGGTTCTGCTCACCGGCATCGGGCTGGTGATGACCGAGCTCGTCGAATTCATCTCGGGCGGCAGCTTCATCGTCATGCTTTTGTTCACCGCGGTGATCTGCATCATTCTCGGCATGGGCATGCCGACCACCGCGAGCTATGTCGTCGTCGCCACCTTGATGGCGCCGGTCATCGTCGATTTGGCGGCGCAGAACGATCTTGCCGTGCCGCTGGTCGCCGTCCACATGTTCGTTTTCTATTTCGGGCTGATGGCGGACGTGACGCCGCCGGTGGGGCTGGCGGCTTATGCTGCTGCGGCAATTTCAGGCGCCGATCCGGTGAAGACCGGGATTCAGGGTTTCAAGTACGAGATCCGTACCGGCCTCTTGCCGTTCATCTTCATCTTCAACACCGGACTGCTGATGATCGATCTCGAAGGGCCATTCGACTTCGTTGCGATGGTCGTGACATCGACGCTGGCCATGGTCTCGTTTGTAGCAGCGACGCAGAATTGGATGCTCGTGCGCAACCGCTGGTACGAGACGATTGCGTTGCTTCTGGCCTGTTTCATCTTGTTCAGACCGGGATTGTTGCTCGATCAGGTGAGCGAACCTGATCGGGCAGTGCCTGCCTCCGAACTCAGCCGTATCGTCGACAAGACAGCCGAAGGCGGAGCGGTTCCCCTGCGCCTGACGACACTGAAGCTCAACGGCGATGAGATATCGAAGCTGGTTCGGCTACAACTCGGGCCCGCAAATTCATCGGCCGAACGCCTGAAGGCTGTGGGGCTGGACGTCAGCGCGCTCGGCGACAGCGTGACGGTCGGCGTCGTGCGACTGGGCAGCCAGGCGGCCAAATTCGGCCTGCAGCCCGGCGACGAAATCAACCAGGTGCTAGTGCCCGCGGAGCGGCCGTCGCGTTACTGGTTCGCGATTCCAGCCCTGCTGTTGCTCGGTCTCGTCTTCTGGGTTCAGAAGCGGCGAAGGCGGACAGTCGGCCCATAAGCGTCTTGTGAGCAGAAGAGGCTCGCCAGCATGTCAGTAACAAGAGAACCAAACGGCGCCGCGGAACCGGCTAATGCGGAAATGCGCATGACGACGCGCGACCGCCCCTTCGAACCCGTCGACTACGGGCTTTACGCGCTGACGGTCATTGCGTGGAGCGCATCGTGGTTCGCGATCGAACTTCAGGTCGGCAGCGGCATGTCGAACGAGGTCAATCTGGTCTGGCGCTTCGCCATCGCCACGCTGCTGATGTTTGCCTGGGCGGCTTTTTCCGGTCGGCGGCTCGGCTTTCCGATCACCGATCATTTGCGCTTTGCTGTGCTTGGCATCCTCATCTTCTCGTCGAACTTCCTGTTTTCTATTATGGCGCCGGCTATCTCGTCAGCGGCTTGCTCTCGGTCGTCTTCTCGCTCGCCTCGGTCATCAACATGCTGCTCGGTGCCTTGGTCATCGGCGAGCGCCCGGCGCCGCGCATTCTCGCCGGCGGCGTCATCGGCTTCGCCGGCATAGCGCTGATGTTCTTCCCCGAAATCGCTGCCAACGGGCTTTCCGGCGGCACGTTGGTGGGCCTTCTTCTGTGCCTCTGCGGCACCCTGAGCTTCTGCACCGGCAATCTCGTCTCCGTCGCAAACCAGCGCCGCGGACTGCCGCTCGTTTCAACGAGCGCCTGGGGCATGCTTTATGGCACTTGCTGGTCGGCGTTCCTGGCCTTCCTGCTAGGTGAGCGGTTCGTGTTCGCGACGACCGCCTCTTATATCGGCTCGCTGGTCTTCCTCGCCGTCATATCGACGGTCGTGGCTTTCGCCGCCTACCTGACGCTGCTCGGACGCATTGGCGGCGCCCGCGCCGGCTATGCGACCGTCATATTTCCCGTCTTTGCGCTTTTGATCTCCACGGCGCTGGAAGGCTATGCCTGGACTGCGTACGCGATCATCGGGCTCGTCCTCGTCGCCGCCGGAAACGTCCTGGTCATTCGAGGAGGACGACGCTGACGCATGCAATGCGTCGCAATGCGCCGCCTTCCGCTGCGCGGGCCCCGCCACATACGTGCACCGGCTAGATGGGGCAGGGCGCCTTCTTCGTCTGTCTGTTTATCCAGCTTGACTCTCTTGGTCGTCAGTTTAGGCTGCGGTCAATGGGTCAGACCAATGTACCAGGGCGGCCGGGGAGGGGAATTAGACGCGCATGCCGATCCAGGCTGTTGAACCTCGCCGGCTATACCGACAGGTCGCCGATCAGCTCAGGCAGTTGATCGATGCCGGCGAGTTTTCCGTCGGCGACCGTCTGCCGACCGAGCGGGATCTGGCCGACCAGCTCGGAATTTCCCGCCCGACGGTCCGTGAAGCGCTGATAGCGTTGGAGGTCGAAGGCCGCATACGCATCCGCGTCGGCTCGGGTATCTACGTCACCGATCCGCCGAGCGCCGCCGCCTCCGAACCCGAAGTCGAGGAAGGCCCGTTCGAGCTGTTGCGCGCGCGCGAATTCGTCGAAGGCGCGATCGCCGCCGAAGCGGCCCTCCATGTCCGGCCTGCAGATATCGAACGACTCGACGACGTGCTGCGCCGGATGGAGGCCATGCGTCACCCCAACAAGATGACCATTGCGCTCGACCGGGAATTCCATACCGCGGTCGCCGGCATTCTCGAGAACGCGGTGCTGGTGCGCTTCATCGGCGAGCTTTTCGACCAGCGCATGAACCCGTACTTCGAACGCCTGTCGATCTATTTCGAGACCAGCGATTCCTGGCAGGTCGCGGCAAGGGAACATCGTGCCGTGCGCGATGCAATTGCCGCGCGCGACCCCGAGCGGGCCAAGGCCGCCATGCAGCAGCATCTGCGCCAGTCGCAAATCAGATTCTCACGCAATTTCGATGAGAGAGCCGCAGCCAAGGAGGTTGCGGAATAGCAGTTGGCCTGGGGGAGATCCGGCCGTCAAATTCAACCAGGGAGGAATTAGATGCTGAGAAAATACGCAGTTCTGCTCGGTGCGATCGCCGCAATTGCCTTACCCATGGCGTCGGCCTCGGCGGAAACGGTCCTGAAATGGGCACATGTCTACGAGACGACGGAGCCCTTCCACACCGAATCCGTGTGGGCTGCCGACGAAATCAAGAAGCGCACCCAGGGCCGCTACGCCATCGACGTCTATCCGGCCTCGCAGCTTGGCAAGGAAGCCGACATCAACCAGGGCCTGATGCTCGGCACCGTCGATATCATCATTTCCGGATCGAGCTTCGCGGCGCGCGAATATCCACCGATCGGCGTCACCTATTTCCCGTACACTTTCCGCGATGCCGACCATCTGCTGAAATACACCAAAAGTGACGTCTACAAGGCCCTGACCAAGGGCTATGAGGACAAGACCGGCAATCACATCGTCGCCACCACTTATTACGGGACGCGGCAGACCACCTCGAACCGGCCGATCGCCAAGTGCTCCGACATGCAGGGCTTGAAGATGCGCGTCCCCGACGTGCCGGCCTATCTGGCCATGCCGCGTGCCTGCGGGGCCAACACGGCGCCGATTGCCTTCGCCGAGGTCTATCTGGCTCTGCAGAACGGCACGGTCGAGGCCCAGGAGAATCCGCTGACCACCATCGAGGCGAAGAAATTCTACGAGGTGCAGAAGAATATCGTGCTAACTGGCCATATCGTCGATCATCTCAACACCATCATATCGGCGTCGCGCTGGGCCTCGCTGTCCGACGAGGACAAGAAGATCTTCACCGAGGTGATGCAGGAGGCTGCCGCCCGCGCCACTGCAAAGATCGTCGCCCGCGAAAAGGAACTGGCGCAGGTATTCAAGGACCGCGGCATCACCGTAACGGATGTCGACCGTGCCGACTTCGAGAAGAATGTGTTGGAGAAGGTCACCTTCGAGGAGTTCGGGTACAACAAGGCCGATTGGGAAGCGATCCGCGCTATCAAGTAGAGCATCGGAAACTGGATGCTCAATCAAGAGGATAGAGCGGCAATCGGATTCGCCGCTTTAACCTGCCCATCCGTCGGGCTTCAAATTGCGCCGGACGGGCCTTCCAATCCTTGACGATCCACCAGCTTCGGGAGTGCGCGCCAATGGCCGAGGAACACCACACCGAGATCACCGTCGAAGAGATTGCGCATGCCTTCGAGGAAGTGCCGATACGCGTCGACCTGTCGGACCACGGTATCGAGGACTGGGTCACGCTTGCCGTGTTCTGGGGCATGGTCGTCTGTGTCTTCCTGCAGTTCTTCACCCGTTATGCCCTGAACAACAGCTTTGCGTGGACCGAGGAGATCGCCATCAACGCGCTCGTCGTCGTTGTCTTTCTCGGCGCCGCCATGTGCGTGCGCCTTTCGCGCCATATCCACGTCGACGTGCTTTACCACTATCTGCCGGAGCGTGTCGGCCGCTGGCTGGCGCTCGCCGTCGATATTATCCGCATTGCATTCTTCGCCTACGGATCCTGGCTGATGTGGCGCTACGTCACGATCGTGGCGCATGAGCGCATGGTCACCGTCAACCTGCCGCGGCGCTGGTTCTTCTACGCCGTACTGGCCGGCTTCGTGCTGATGCTTCTGCGCTCGATCCAGGTCTTTATCGGCAATTACCGGCGCGGCTATTCGGTGCTCGAGCGTCCTGGTGCGTTCGAGACGGCGGGGGTCTGAGCGATGCTGCTTCTGGTCGGGGGCTTTCTTGTCCTGATGCTCATCGGCGTGCCGGTTGCTGTTTCGATGGCGGCCGCCTCGATCCTTTACCTCGTCATCTACGGCGTGGCGCCCGACATCATCGCAGCCCAGCGCATGATCGCCGGGGTGGAGAGCTTTCCGCTGCTCGCCGTGCCTTTCTTCATCCTGGCCGGCAACCTCATGAACATCGCCGGCGTCACCGGGCGTATCTATTCCTTCGCCCTTGCCCTGGTCGGCTGGATGAAGGGCGGCCTGGCGCAGGTCAACATCATCGGATCGGTGATCTTTTCCGGCATGTCGGGTACCGCGCTCGCCGACGCCGCCGGTATCGGCACCATCGAGATCAAGGCGATGAAGGACCACGGCTATCCGATCGACGCTGCGGTTGGCGTCACCGCCGCTTCCGCCACGCTCGGGCCGATCTTTCCGCCCTCGCTGCCCTTCGTCATCTACGGCATGATGGCCAATGTCTCGATCGGCGCGCTGTTCATGGCCGGCATCCTGCCCGGCGTGGTCATGACCATGCTGATGATGATTACGGTTGCCATCTTTGCCTACAATCGCGGCTGGGGCTCCGACACGCCTTTCGAGCTTCGGCGGCTCGCCGAAGCGGCGGGCGAGGTGCTGGTGGTGGCTGCCTTTCCGATTGGCTGTTACGTGCTTGTGCAGCTTGGCCTGTCGATCAACGTCGCGGTCGGCATCGCGCTGCTGCTGCTGATCGCCGCGGACTGGTATTTCGATTTCTCCGCGGTCATGGCGCTGATGACGCCGGTCATCCTGATCGGCGGCATGACGATGGGCTGGTTCACGCCGACCGAGGCGGCAATGGCGGCTGTGATCTGGTCGCTTTTCCTCGGGCTGGTGCGCTACCGCACGATGACGCTGCGTTTGCTTGCAAAGGCCAGCTTTGACACGATCGAGACGACCGCCTCTGTACTGTTCATCGTTACCGCCGCATCGATCTTCGCCTGGCTGCTTACCGTCAGCCAGGCGGCACAGCTGTTTTCGAACTTCATTTTCGCCCTCACCGAAAACAAGTGGGTCTTCCTGATCCTGGTCAACATCCTGATGCTGGTGGTCGGCTGCTTCCTCGATACGATCGCCGCGATCACGATTCTGGTGCCGATCCTGCTGCCGGTCGCCGCCGTCTACGGCATCAACCCGGTGCATTTCGGGCTGATTATGACGCTCAATCTGATGATCGGGCTTTTGCACCCGCCGCTCGGCATGGTGCTGTTTGTGCTGTCACGCGTTGCCAAGCTCTCGGTCGAGCGCACCACCATGGCGATCCTGCCGTGGCTGGTGCCGCTTATCGTGGCGCTGCTTCTGATCACCTTCATACCCGCCATCACGCTTTGGCTGCCGACCGAGATGGGCTTGATCCGGTGAGTGGCCAGGTGATTGCCGCGACGCTGTTCGGCCCGCAGGACCTGCGCGTCGTGGAGCATCCGCTCGAACCGCTGGCACCAGGCATGGTGCGTGTGCGCTTCGGGGCCGGGGGCATCTGCGGCTCCGACCTGCATTATTTCCGCCATGCCCGCACCGGCGACTTCGTTGTGACCTCGCCGTTTGTCCTCGGCCATGAAATCTCCGGCGAAATCGTCGAGATCAACGGCGCGGCACCCGGCCTGGGCGTCGGCGACCACGTCGCGGTCAATCCGTCACGCTGGTGCGGGCATTGCCCGCGATGCCTGGAAGGCCGCGCCAATCTCTGCGAAAACATCTACTTCATGGGCTCGGCATCGAAGACGCCGCATATGCAGGGCGGCTTCGCCAGTCTGTTCGACGTCACGCCCGCGCAATGTTTCAAGGTTCCATCTGATGTGGCCTACCAGGCGGCCGCACTTGCCGAACCGCTGGCGGTCAGCCTGCACGCCGTCGCGCGGGCCGGCGACATCAGGGGCCGCAACGTCGTCCTGTTCGGTGCCGGTCCCATTGGCCTCTTGACCATGCTCGCGGCCAGGCTTGCCGGCTGCGCTGAACTGACCGTCGTCGATATCGCCGCCGCGCCGCTCGCCTTCGCCCGCAGGTTGGGCGCCGACAGGACGATCGACCTTGCCAGCGGGGACGCCGAGATCCAGTCGCTCGCGGCCGGCGGTTCGCTTGATGTGGCGTTCGAGATTTCAGGCACTGCCGCAGGCCTTGCCGCGGCAATCGCCAGCGTCCGGCGCGGCGGCACGGTGGTCCAGGTCGGCAATCTTCCCGGTGGCCAGATCCCGCTGCCCGCCAATGCGGTGATGGCCAAGGAGATCGACCTCAAAGGCACCTTCCGTTTCGGCAGCGAGTTCGGTCGCGCAGTCGACCTCATTGTGTCGCGGGAGGTGGACGTCCTGAAGCTGGTGACGGCGGAGCGCACGCTTTCCTCCGCCCCCGATGCCTTCCGACTTGGCGCCGACCGCGCTCAGAGTGTCAAGGTCGTGCTGACCGCGGACTGATTGAGGATTCGCAACGTCCCTGTTTTTTACGAGCCCATTTGGCGCTTCACCGTGCAGGTACAAACAGAGGATGTGCGACGGACCGTGCCGGCTTCCCAGCATCAGGATAGAGCATACGCGTGTAACCATCATAAGCCGATGCCGCGCTTCTTTCCCAGGCTCCAATCCACGCCCCCCGTATCTGAGCACACGACCCCGGTAACTTGATTACCCAATCGCTTTTCGAGCGACGGCGACCAGGGCACCAGCTTGAATTCGAGTCCATTATCGATCATCGCGAGCCGGCCTGAAGCCAGCAAGAAACGCCGCCGGTAAATCCCAGCCACATGATTGCCGTTGGCACCTTTCGTGAATGACAGGCCCGTCTCGGCGGCGATGCGGGCACCAAGCGATTCCACCTCATGATCGTGTAGTGTATCGATCAGATTGCGGGCAAGAATGACGCGCTGTCCCTCGCGCCTGGCCAGATCGCGGCTGACAAGGTGATCTACCCGATCTTGCAGTGCCTGTCTTACGTCCTTGCCAAAGCCGCCGTCACCGACTTCGGCGGGCTCGCGTGCAACGAGTTGGCGATCGAGCCAAGTCGCGCCGGAAGCATGGACCTGCTGTTCGATTGAGAGGTCGGAGCGGACGGCGAGCGTGACCCGGCCACCGCCATTTGCACTCGCATCGCGACACAACTCCACGACCGAGCCCGGGTCGGAATCTCCTGCCGCATCAGGATCATGGAAGCGAATGTGGTGCGTGCGTCCATCGATGCCATCGACGATGGCATAGGCCGCGCCGCGCCGTTCGTCATCAAGGCCGCGTTCGAGCAGTCGGCCGATCACGGGCGCATCAATTTTTTCGGCGGCCAGCACGTAGTCGGCTGTCCCCTTTTCTAGCCCATGCACGGTGAGACTGCGGTGCATGCGCTTGATGATGTCGCCGCGTTCACCGAGGGCGCGCAAAGTGGCCTCGGCCTCTTCGACCACCATCCATTGGCCGGGACGGATCTCGTTCGCGAGACCCAGGCGTTCCAGTTGCCGCAGCCGGCCGACTTTGAGCCCCAGGAACTGGTCGGGATGGCGATCAGGGTGTGGCGCGAGATCAATGATACCATGACGGTCGGCGTCACGAACAAGCTGGCGATCGAGCTGCGTCCAGCGCTCAGTGTCGACTTGGTGCTCGATGGCCTGGCGGATGTCGAGGTCGGTGCGGAGCCCAAGCGTCTGGGTGAGAATGTCGCTCGCCCGATCGCGCATGCCCTGGCGGATGTAGTCGCGCGAGATGACAAGACTCTCGCCATCGTCGGCAACGCCGCGAACGAGGATGTGAACGTGCGGATGTTTGGTGTTCCAGTGATCGACGGCTACCCAGTCAAGCCTCGTGCCGAGGTCGCGCTCGATGTCGACCATCAGGTCACGAGTGAAGTTCTTGAGCTCGCCGAGCTCCATTGCGTCGTCCGGTGAAACGATGAAACGGAAGTGATGCCGATCGTCCTTGCAGCGATCGCAGAAGGCGTCATGATCTGCCTCTTTAGTGTCAGGGCCGAACATCCTCGCCTTCTCACCATCCCGTGTAACACCTTCGCGGCGAAGATATTTGAGATGGGTGGCGAGTGGCGCAGACCCTCTGAACTGCCGCACCACACGGGTCTTGACGACGGCGACACGTGAGCGGTCACAGATGAGGCGACTGGCGCGGATGCTCGCTGACCTGCCGCGGCCAAACGTTGAAGCTCGCGGGGAGGTGATCCGACCCTCGCGTGTAAGGTGACCGCCGGCGCGCTGTGTGGCCGCAAGAGCCTGGAAGATGAAGGGTCGTGCGCGCTGGCCGGCGCGGGAGCGGATACGACCGGGGCGGACGCGAAAGCTATCGTCACGCTTCATGCTAGGCGGCCACGAGGTGCGGTTTCCATTGAAAGACTGAAAAAATGGGAATAGCGCACATCGCTGATTGTGGCAGCACATCGCGAAATCCGCCGAAAATTGTAAGGAAAACAATCGGCCCAACCGAGCCGCACCTCGCGGCCCTTTATCCTGCCACTCTCTCTGTCCTCATCTGCGGACAACCCTTCCGCCGCAATTTCCGCGACGGAACAGGCCGGAATGGAATTGAGGAGGAACGTGGCGATCATCGCGATATGGCTAAAGAGGGTTGAGCGAATAGGCCGGAAACAGCGTGGTTCGATTGGAAATCGGTTTCACCCGGCCGTGGCTCGATCGCGGTCAGGTCCGCAACAGGATGGCCCATTGGCGACCGCATCGCGGACGAATGAATCGCCGCAAAGATCGTCTCGGCATAACCATTGCCATCCGATGCAGCGGCGTTCCGAATGTCATGGGGATGCGCAAAGATCGTTGCACGGAGTGAGCTGGCTCTGCCCCTTCTTTGCCGCGCGCGCCGCGGACTGAGAACTGCACCATCGAGCAGCGGCGCGAGTTTCCTGACGTAGTCGACCGTCTCGCGTGGCAGCGGCCGGCCGGTTGAGAGATGTTCCGTGTACCGACCAGGACCGGCATTGTAAGCGGCAAGAAAGCCGCTGCGCCCGAAGCTGTCGAGCATTTCGCGAAGATATGCTGCCCCTGCAAGAATGTTGTCACGCGGTTGATAGGGATCGTCACCCAAACGGTATTTGATGCGCAGTTCTTCCCACGTCGCCGGCATGATCTGCATCAAGCCCCTTGCGCCCTTGCTTGAAAGCGCACGAACATCGCCGACGCTCTCAACATGCATGACGCCGCGCAGCAACCGCTCTGGAATCGCGAAGCGTTTTGACGCTTCCCGGATATGCCGCGACCACGGGCCAGCCGACAAGATCGTCGACTCGGAGTGCGCCGGCCGTTCACCAGCAGAGGAAGCCGCTGCACCAGTTTCGGGTGCCACGAAGCCGAGCATGACACATGCGGCAAACGTCGTCATGCCTCTGTGGGCTGCATCCCGCAGACCGCAGAACCGATGCGCCGCCGGCCTGCGACGGTGTTCGCTTCCGTTAAGGGCAGGGGCTCGCCGATCGAACCGGCTTTGCCAAAACTGTGATGAAATCTGTGTCCGGAGCCACAAGCAAGTATCCGGCCCCCTCTGGGCTGCCTCGCGGGCGATCGGGTCGAAGGGTTTGACCGGCACGCAATGGATCAAAAGGGTTGGCGAGAAAGATTCGTCGAAGGGCTCCAGAAGCATCTGTTCAGCCTCGCCCGTCGCGCTTCGAGGATCGGTTCCAGTGCAGGCTCCAGACGCTGTTCTCTGCATCGGACCGGAACAGCTTGGCGCGGATCGGCTGCGTAAAGGACGGGTCGTCAATTGAGACGGAAAGGTAATCCCCAGCCTTGTCTCCGGCGCGGTCCCAAGCCGCACCGACCGCCATCCCTTCGCAATAGATCAGATAGTCGGGCGCGTTTTCGGTTTTTGATTTCTCGGCAGGCAGAATGGCAATCTTCGCCTCGATTGTTAGCGTGGAGAGATTGCCGAAGAAGCCGTCATCATTGCGCGTGAAGGTTCCGATCTGGGTCATTGCAGTGCTCCTTTCATGAGTGTTAGTGCGCGTTCAGCCGAGCCGTCACGGCTCGCTAGAAAGGGGATCGTTGGTGACATCCAGCACCGGAGTGGTGGGCTCCGTGGTCCAGACGGGAACCGCGCGGCCAACGATTGATGAGAGCGGGAGCGGGCCGAAATAGCGGCTGTCAAAACTGTCGGCTGCACCCGGGTTCATAAGGAAGACGTCGGCCTCGGCAATGTCGCGGCAGCCCTGCCAGATGGGCAGGGGTCGGCCGCGACTGTCACGCTCGCGCGCATGTCCATACGTTTTGCCGTTGACGATGATCGTTGTGCCTTGGCGACAGACGGTTGCGCCCCCGAGTGCCAAAATACGCTTCAGGAGCGGCACATTTTTCGGCAGATACCCGCGTCTTGCCATGAAGGCCGCCAATGGCTCGGGCGGCATGATGACGGCGATATTGGCAATACCGATTTTGTCGGCCGGCTGGACGCGATAGAGCCCGACGGGGATGCTCGCCGATGCGTTCCAGATGGACAGCGGCGGATGGCTAATCCATGCCGGCGCCGCGGCGAGCACTACGCCGCCAACCATCGTGGCGATGATCTTTGTGCGCTTGCTCATGACTCGATCCCGGGGCGCAGCAGGCAAGTTTTACGACGCTGGGCCGTGTATGGACTCGGCTGCTCGCGTGCGGCTATCCGGCTGTGGACATGCCGCCGTTTACGCAGCGACATGAAGGTCAGGGCTTGCTGCTGTTTCGCCGCTACCAGGCGGCGCGGTTGCAATCTCCTGGCTTGCGCGTGGATGGTTTGCGACGCAGCCCAGACCAGGATGGCAGCGTTCCAAATCGTTGCCATGCCGTGCACACTTGCCGCCTCAACGCAGGTCGATTCTTCGCCCGCATGAGAGTGGATCGGTGTCAGGCGGCCGGATTTCACCATCAAGACGAGCTGCCAGGCCACAACGTCCCGCGTGCCGGGTGGAGGGAAGCCGGATGAGGGGACATGAGGCAGCGCAAATTGCTGCTGAACGGTCTCGCGATACTGCATTTCGGTGCGCCACAGATCAGGAGCTGCGGTCGCGCCTGCCGACATAGGCGGGCGCGCGGGCTGCATGGGGTTTTGCCGGCGGAACATAGGTCGCGTTGGCATCGCTGGTGGAGGTGCGTGCGCCCAGATCTATCCAAGCGTGCAGGTCGTTGATGTCGTAGAGAACGCGCCCGCCGACCTTTCGGTATTTTGGGCCGGTGCCGTAGGTCCGGTGCTTTTCGAGTGTGCGGGCGCAGAGCCCGACGATGGGTGCTGCCTCCTTCGTGCGCAAATACTTTTGGGGCGCGTCCGCGGGACCCTTCGACATCGCTCGATCTCCATTCGGTTCTGCTGTCGTCCTGGCCTGCCGGGACGCGCGAAGTGGACCATGGTCGAAATGAGGAAAGGCGAGGGAGGGCAAAGATTGGGGGGTGCGTTTTTGCTACCCCGAAGAAGGACTTCGGCGGCCGGACTTTTCGCTGCGGTTGTGGGGGTAGAAGAGAAGATCGCGATAGCCGCCGGCGACTAAAAAAGCTGCACGGCGTAAGATAGCTCGGACCTTGTGGCGGAGATGATGATCACGCCAATCTCGCGGCACAATCGGCTCTTGCGAGAACAGCACCTCCGCGAGCTGACGATAGGTTGCACCCGTGCGGTGACCATCATGTGCGCGTAAATTGAGGATATGCCTGGTCTTGGTCTGTTGCGGCAGTGCGCCGTAGGATGGACCGGCTGCCCGGCCGTTCAGTGCGCGCCAGAACCGGCGCGCTGCATCGAGCCGCGTCTCGAATGCAGCGTCGAGTGGCAGAAGGATAGCGTTGAATTCACCGGCGCGGTCGTCAGCGACGAGATGACTTTTCCCAATTAAGGTAGACCAAATAATGTGAAGGCCTTCGTTCTGCGGCCAAACGCTGGCTCCGCCAAGGCTGGAAGGTTGAACTGTCTGGTGGGATGCAGGTACCCGCATGACCCGGAGCACGCGCGGCGAGGCCTGTTCCGTCCAGATGATATTGTCAGCTTTCGGAAGTCCGGCAGCGGCAGTTTTGAAATCGCGCGCCCCAACGGGCGGCGAGATCGGGCTGACCGGCAGGTTCTCCAGAACCAGCGGATTGCGATGCAAGCTGGGTGCACTCTGCCACGAATTCGTCATTCCGGATCAGATACTCGGCAGCGAACTCCGTAGCCTGGTAGCTGCACATATGTTCATACGCCGCCGGATCGGTCCAATCGCCTTGCACTGTTCCTGTCCTCTCCGCGTACCCGGATGTGAGGCGTCGGCGTCAACATTCAGGGGGATAAGGAAGTTGGATAGTTGGAGAGTCGGCAAAACATTATGCCGATTCAGCAAAGTGGAGCGCCGGTCGCCTCAGTGCGGAGCGCCGCCGGCGAGAAGATATCGGTAGCCGCTGGTTGTCATCCATCGGGCGCGGGCAAGATGGGTCTCCCAGGACCGGAATGCTCGTTCCGGCTCCTGCTCCGGGTCTATATGCAAGACGATCCTGGCCACCTCTTGCCAATCGGCATCTTCCGCTGCCGCGTCAAGCAGGCGAATGTAGGTGAGCAGACGCTCCTCGTCATAGCCGGTCAGGACCGGGGCATCCGGCGCAATGTCGGCGACATCAGGATCGAGCAGCGGTTTAAGCATGTATTTGACCGTTCATATTTCGATCGCGATCTCGAAGGAGCCGTCCTTTAGATCGAGCACCAATCATAGCGAATAGGAACGATCATTCCTAGAACGATAGTTCCCTTTCTGATCCCTAATCCGTCATGAATCTCAAGGAGATCATGGCGGCCAACATGCGTCGTCTGCGCCATGACCAGAACGTGACGCAGGAGGAACTGGCCGCCCGCTCTGGACTGAGCATGCGTTACGTGGGATCGATCGAGCGCGCTCGGGTCTCGGCCAGCATCAGTGTTCTTGGGAGGATCGCCACTGCGCTGAATGTCGACCCATGCGAGTTGATCAGAAAATCGGCACCGTGAGTTGACGCGGGAAGCACCGCGAATTTTCGATGATCGGCGAGGCAACATGCAGGAATGAAGTCTCCAGTCGCGAACACGATCGGTAGTCGCCCCACAGTCCGACGGAGCTCGTTGCGCAGCGACTGCGCTCAACTTGTCGGGTGAAAGGAGATCGGCCCCGCCCTGTTCGTCCGGGCGGAGCCTTGGTCGGGGCCTTACTCGGCGTTGCGGCGCCCGTTGGGGCGGGACCAGATGAGGCTGAAGCCTTCGCCTTCCTCATCGTTGAAGAGGTTGGCGTAGATCGGAGCAGTGAAGCTCGGATCGTCCAGCTTCATGCCGAGATAGTCGCGGCCGTCGTTGGAGCGCTTGGACCATGCGGCGCCGATCTCGACCTGCCCGACGAAGACACGGTGGCTGGGGGCGCTGTCGCCAGAGCGGTTGGTCTCGGGCACGACCCGGACGTTCTTGGTCTGGAGCGAGAGGGTCACGATTTCGCCGGTGAACTCATTGTTGCCGGCCCTCTTGAAGGTTCCGATTATCGCCATGAGTTTTCTCCTTGAACTCTGTTTCGAGCCCGCACCGTTGCGGCCTCGATGGCGATCGGCGGGCCGGAGGCGATCGACGCCGCATCGCTTGCGACCGCAGCGCCAGCGGAGGATGGCAGCCAGGCGACTTTGTTGTTTGGCGAGGAATGACGGCGCAGCCGGCAGGGGAAGAAAGTCGATCGGCGCCATTGCGGCTTAGGCGATCGAGGCGCAGCCGACCTTCGGCCAGATCAGCCCATTAAAGAGGCCGTTTGGAGCGGCCCACCAGACAGAGACATCAACGGAGAACCTGGCGATACCGTCGCTGGCGAAATCCCGGCTACGACGATCAGCGGCGTCGATGCTCCTCTGTACAGGCATTGCGAGTCGCAAGCTGTTGTCAGCACCGCGCTTAAGACACGGTTCAAGTCACGGCTGACGTGCATCACCGGATATCTGCTATCTCTGGAACGAGACGGCACGCCGTGGTGGATTCGAACTGTGCGTCGCGCGATGCCGTGTCAGCGACAACGCTAACAATGCGACGGCCGCTCAAGAACAAGCATCCTGCCCACGCCGGTTGTTCGGTGAGTTCGCCCAGATCCGGCCCCTGTTCGGTTGAAGAGGCGTCGTTATTCGCAGCTGTGATGCCAGCTGCGACGCAGCTGAAACGTTGACGGCAAGCGTGACGGCGTCGCGCGCCTTTGCCAGGGCGCGGACTTGAGTATCGCATAAGACGGGCGGCGCCGAGCTGCCCGACCGCGGCCGTATCGTACAATCGAAAAAAGGGTAGGGGCGGGCAGCGCTTACGCGCCGCCTCCCTTGGGGCGGAAGTCGAGGACTGGGATGCCGAGCTTTTTTGCCTTGTCAGCAAGATTGTCCTGAATTCCGGTCCCGGGAAAGACGATGACGCCTATCGGCAGCAACTCCAGCTTGCGTCATTGCGCTTGAACGGGGCGGCTTTGGCATGCTTTGTCCAATCAGGGGCAAAGCCGATTTGGGGTACCTTGCGATGGTCTGCCCAGCAGGAGGCGATCTTTTCGCCACCCTTCGGCGATTTCCCGTGCATCAAGACCATGTCGGGATGCCGGGCGTGGACCTGGTCGAGCTTGGCCCAGATCAGCTGGTGGTCATTGAAGTCGAACCCAGCGGTGAAGGCGATTTTCGGGCCAGGTGGCAGAAGGACTTCCTGCGAGGCGCGTTTCTTGGCGCTGAGAAAGTCGCGGCTGTCGATCAGCGCAGAGGTCAGGTTGCGGTGGTTGACCATCGATCCGCTGCGCGGTCGCCAACTGGATCCGGTGTGGCGCTCGTAGTGCTCCGCGGCCTGATCACGCATCAGTTCGAAGGCGCTTTGGCGTTCGATCAGCGTCTGCCCTTCGGCCGTCAGGCGTTCCAGCTCGACGGATTTCACTTCGCTGCCGTCCTGCTCACACTGGCTGCGGCGTTGCGCCTGCTCGTTGTGGTCGAGCTCGCGCTCGATCCGATCTGCGGCGCGGTGAAAGATGTTGACGGTCGACCATAGAAGATCGTCGAGATCGGGCTCGAGGCGAGTGTCTTGCAGTGCCACGATGAGGGCGTCGAAGATGTCGGCGATCGCGCCGGCGACGCAGTGGCCCTCTGGAAGCGGTCGAGGATCAGGCTCATCTGCGAAGGGCCGGTAGCCATAGAGCTGGAGTTCGGTGAGGACTTGGTCGATGGGTGAAGACGAGTGCTGTGGTTCGTAGTCGTTATGCTCGCTCATTGGATGCTCCGCCGGTTGGACCGCGACCCTCGCGGCCTTCATGGCGACGGAAGCCGGCGGACGGGACGGACCTGCACCCCCAGCGAAGCGAAGGGCCGGAGTGTCAGCGGAGGAGGGGGAGGGCCGGCTATTTTGCTTCGCGATGGAAAGCGCTCCCTTGGGAGCGCGCCGGAAAATAGTCGGCCGAAGACATTGCGGGTCTGGCTCGTTTGCTGGCCGATCGCCCTCTCGAAGGCCCGCAGGCGCGGTTCTCTCCGACTTCGGGGGCATCCGAGCGATGCAAGCGACAGCGGACAGGTTGTTCGTTCCAAATTATCCCGCCACTGCCATGAAACGGGCGATGTCCTGCGGCGCGAACTGGACACGCGCGCGTGCTCGAAGATCATCCACGCCAAGCGTACAGAGATCTTCGTTGAAGTCTCCAAGTGTCGGCGAGAGCACAATCGCCTCAATCCCGGCAGCATTCGCTCTTTTGATCAAGGTGTCACGTGCGCCGTCGCCGGCGGGATCGGCATCGCGCACGATGTAGAGCCGTCTCAGCGTGAGGGGGAACAGCATGGCAGCGAGATGGGCTGCCGAGAGTGCCGCTGCCATAGCCATATCGGGCAGGATGCACCGAAGCGACAAGACGGTCTCGATGCCTTCGCCGCCCGCCATGACGTCGCCCGGCAGGCCAAAGCGAACCGCGTGACCGAGAAGATCGCCCATCGCGCGCTTCGGCGTACCGACCGGTGCCTTGCCCCTGCCGGAAGGATCAAGCCAGGTGCGATGTGCGCCAGTCAAATGGCCGTCGAGATCGGTGACGGAAGCGATCATCGCCGGCCAGGTCTCGGTCGGCACGTGTTCGTCGGGCCGGTAGTAGCAGTGCGGGTGAAAACGCAGGCTTTCGGTCCCGTGCAAAGCGGTAATACTGCGGTTGCGCAGATACGCCTCTACGACTGTACCCGCAATCGGCTGCGACATCGCAAACAGCCGACGCGCTGCTTCAGATGATCCGGATGGCGTGTCTACCGATTTCGGTCGGGGAGAAGTCTGCTCTGGTTCGGGATGCGGCAAGCCGAGAAACGTCATTGCTTCATTCGCGACGTCCTTGAAGTTGCTGAAGCCGCGGCTTTCGCGGATGACGTCTAGAAGGTCGCCATGCTCGCCAGTCGCCGCATCGGCCCACTTGCCGGCGGCTCCTTTTCCGTTCGCTGACCCGACGAGACGCACGAACATTGAGCGGCCCGGCGTGTTTTGCACATCGCCGACAAGCCAGTAGCGGCCCTCACGATGCCCGTTCGAAAGATAATAGCGACAAACCGCCTCAGCCTGCTGGCCGAGGCGGTGCGCCAGTTCTGACGCACCGTGGCGGGCCATCACGCGTCCTCCCGCGTGTCGATGCGCTGGACTGGATAACCCTTCAGCAACTTGCCCAGAATTGCGGGTCCAGATGAGTCGGCGGGCACGAACATGCGCAGCTTCCAGGAGATGATCTCTCGGAAGAGGCCGTATGCCGAAAGACGGTCACGCATTGTGTCGTTGAAGCCCGTCAGCTCGATTCGGCTGACGCCCATGATGCGGCTGCGCCGAAGCTGCAGACCATCGGCGAGGTCGAGGATCGTTCGACCGCCCAGTAGCGCAACGAAAGCATCACTGGCTGTGATCGAAGGCGAGCTTGTTGCAAGTGCGCCCGCGATCCATGCTGGCGGGACCTGACGACCGATGATGCGCTCGCCATCGTCAGTCTGGAGCCGGTACACACGTGAGAATTCCCTGGGCAGACGCTTCCAGATCGGCAGCAGCATGCCGACAACGACATGGATAGTGCTGTCCGTGAATTCGGGCACGTCAGCCGTCTCGACACTCCAGGCGTCAGCGAATGCAGCCTGCTCAGCCTCAACCCAGTGGCTCTCCGCCATCATCTTCAATGAGGCCTGATAGTGCTCCATCGGCCGGATCAGCCGGACGCGCCATTCGATCTCGCCGTTGTCCAGCATCAGCGCGGGCGCTGGCACCTGTACGGCGGCGCGGCCGGATCGGTTGTTGACCAGGAGCTTCGCGCGGGGATCGTGAAGCTGGGCAAGGGCATCGGCAAGTGAAACGGGTCGATTGCGCTTGCGCTGGGCGATGGTCAGCAGTCGCGTTTCCGCACCGGTGGCGGCATGGACATGGATGACGCGTCGCTCGGTGACGACGAAGCTCTCCGCACGCAGTGTTTCCAAGCCGATGTCGTAGGCGCCGGAGGCGATGGCGCCCTCGATTTTCGCATTTAGCAATTGCTCGAAGGCCGTAAACAGGACGGTTTGAAGCGCGATGGTGAGCGCCAGCAGCCGATTGAGGAAGGTCGTGATCGGCGGCAGCTCGTCCTTGATGCCGGTGGAATCCGTCAGCGTGAGGCCGGTCGCCTCCTCGAACATCTGGAGTGAGCAGCCGTCCACCTTGCCGCGAACCAGCAGCAGGTAGAGCTGCCGCAGCGCGTCGCGGGCATAGTGCGACTCCAGATTGTCCTCAGGGCGAAATAGGCCCTGTCCGCCGGTCTGGCGCTGGCCGCGCGTAATGGCGCCCAATGTGTCGAGGCGCCGGGCTATCGTCGAGAGAAAGCGCTTCTCAGCCTTCACATCGGTTGCAACCGGCCGGAACAGCGGCGGCTGCGCCTGGTTCGTGCGGTTGGTGCGTCCCAAGCCCTGGATGGCGGCATCGGCCCTCCAGCCCGGCTCGAGCAGATAGTGAACTCGAAGGCGGCGGTTCTTCGCAGTGAGATCAGCGTGATAGCTGCGGCCAGTGCCACCGGCGTCGGAAAACACCAATATGCGCTTGCAGTCATCCATGAATGCCTGTGCCTCGGCGAGATTGGCCGATCCGGCGCGGTTTTCGACGATAAGGCGATCGATGCCTCGAGTGCTGGTCTTGCGCACGATGCGGCGCGACCGGCCTGTCACTTCCGCTACGAGGTCGGTACCGAAGCGCTGTACGATCTGATCGAGAGCCCCCGGGACGGGGGCCAGTGAAGCGAGTTGCTCGATGAGGCGATCGCGGCGGGCGACCGCTTCGCGGCTCTCCACGGGCTGGCCGTCGCGATAGACCGGACGTGACGACAAATTGCCTTCGCTGTCGGTGAACGGCTCATAGAGTTGCACCGGGAACGAATGCTGCAGATACGAGAGGACATATTCGCGCGGCGTGATGTCGACGCGAACGTCGTTCCATTCCTCGGTTGGAATTTCAGCGAGGCGCCGTTCCATCAGTGCCTCGCCGGTCGAGACGATCTGGATGACGGCGGCATGGCCTTGATGGAGATCGCGCTCGATCGAGCGTATCAGGGTCGGCGTCTTCATGCCGGTGAGCAAATGGCCGAAGAAGCGCTGTTTCGTGCTCTCGAAAGCCGAACGTGCAGCCGACTTTGCCTGACGGTTCAGTGTGCCGGTCTCGCCTGTGATGTTGGCGGCCCGCATCGCGGCGTCGAGATTATTATGAATGACACTAAACGCTCCGGCATAGGCGTCGTAAATGCGGGTCTGCTCGGGGGTAAGCTGGTGCTCGACCAGCTCGTATTCGACACCGTCGTAAGAGAGCGATCGGGCCGTATAGAGACCGAGTGCGCGAAGGTCTCGGGCCAGCACTTCCATGGCGGCAACGCCGCCAGCCTCGATAGTCTCGACAAATTCGGCCCTGGTCGCGAAGGGCAAATCGTCGCCACCCCACAGGCCCAAACGCTGCGCGTAGGCGAGGTTGTGGACGGTGGTTGCGCCCGTCGCCGAGACATAGACGACGCGGGCGTTCGGCAGGGCGTTTTGGAGGCGGAGCCCGGCGCGTCCCTGCTGTGAGGCGGCGACGTCGCCGCGTTCTCCCTTGCCGCCTGCGGCGTTCTGCATGGCGTGGCTCTCGTCGAAAATGATCACTCCGTCGAAGTCGGTGCCCAACCATTCGACGATCTGCCGCGCGCGCGAGACCTTCTCACCGCGTTCGTCGGAGCGCAGCGTGGCGTAGGTCGTGAATAGGACCCCTTGATCGAGGCGGATGGCCTTGCCCTGGGGGAACCGCGACAGCGGCGTGACCAGCAGGCGCTCCATGCCGAGAGCAGACCAGTCGCGCTGGGCGTCTTCGATCAGCTTGTCGGATTTGGAGATCCACACCGCCTTGCGGCGGCCCTGCATCCAACTATCCAGGATGATGCCTGCCGACTGGCGGCCCTTGCCGGCGCCCGTCCCGTCGCCGAGCATGAAGCCCCGGCGGAATCGCACGGAGTGCGCGGCATCGTCGCGCGCGGCAGAGACAAGGTCGAAGGTGTCGTCCACCGTCCAGGAACCGGCGAGGAACTCCGAATGGGCCTCGCCGGCATAGATGACTGTTTCTAGCTGCGCGTCGGACAAGAGGCCGTCGCTGACAACCTTGGCAGGAAGAATCGGCCGGTAGCTCGGCTTCGGCGGGGCAACGGATGCCATCGCCGCCGATTGGACCAGCTTGGTCGGATGCGGATGGGCGCCCGGAATGCGGATCGCCTGCAACCCGTATTCCTCATAGATGCCATCGGTGATGCGCCTACTTTCGGCAGGCGTCCAGTCCAATGTCTCGTAAGCAAGCGCGGTGCCTTCCGGCTCGGCAAGGCTGCGCACCGGAGAGGAAGCGGCGGATCTGGCGAGATCACCGCGCACCGTGCGCGCTGTGGGCCCCAGTGCCTTGACGGCGGGCGCAAAAGCCGAAGCGCTGACCGGCAGCCGTGCGGGAACGTGCTCGCCAATCCTGGCGATCAGTGTGGCGACATCGGGCGCCGTGCCGGCTGATGCTGGAAAGATGCCTGGATTGTCGGCCGGCAGTTTGTCGATGACGGTCAGCCGGGTCTCGACGGTGGTGCCATGCCTGGCGTAGACGGCGCCGTCGATCGCGGCGGTGAACACGACGCGAGCGCGCTCCTGGAGCCTGACGAAGGACTCGCGCCTGATAGGCAGCTCTGGGGAAAAATTTGCGCCAGTGATTGCGACAAGCCGCCCGCCCTCGGCGAGCCGGGCCAGCGCAGAGACGACGTGACGATAGGCAGCGTCGGACACGCGGCCGCTGACGTTAGCAAGCACCGAGAACGGCGGGTTCATCAGCACGACGCTTGGTGCAATGCCGGGATCGAGATAATCATCGATCTGCGCTGCGTTGAAGCGAGTGACGGGGATGGCCGGAAAGAGCAATGAGAGAAGTCCGGCGCGGGCCTCGGCCAGTTCGTTGAGCAGCAGTGTGCCGCCGCTGATCTCGGCCAGAATAGCAAGTAACCCGGTGCCGGCGGAGGGCTCCAGCACGCGATCGGCAGGGGTGATTGCCGCAGCAGTCACGGCCGCCAGACCGAGCGGAATGGGGGTGCTGAACTGCTGAAGCGCTTCGGTCTCTTCGGAGCGGCGCGTGTGAGTTGGGAACAGGCCGGCGATCTTGCCCAGCATCGGCAGTGCGGCGGCCGGAGTACCGGCTTTGCGGAGAAGCGACTTTCCGTATTTGCGCAGGAACAGCACCGTCGCGACTTCGCAAGCGTCATAGGCTGATTTCCAGTCCCATGCGCCGGACGCATCGGAGGCACTGAAGGCAGCTTCCATGGCGGAGCGAAGGCTCGAGGCGTCGACGCGCTGACCGCGTTCGAGATGGGGCAGAAGAAACTGCGCTGCGCTGTGGATGGCGGCAGCTGGTTCGACAGCCAGGGAGGATGAGACAAGGGGAAGCGGCACTGCCGGAGCGGCAGTCTTCGAAGAAACATCAAACATGGAGAAAACCTCGAGGAGAGCGGAACGGGAATGAACCGGGCGGCCCTCTCTCTCGACCAATCCGGCTCAAATCCGCCCTGGCCGGCCTCTCCCCTCTGGACTGCGGTCCTGCCGATAACGATCCTTCTTCGATCCAGGCGCTGCGCCGCTACCCGCCGTCAGCCCAACGACGACAGCGGCAACGCGGTTGGCAGCCCGGGGGCGATATCTTGGCACGCAGTGGGGACGGCGGGGCAGCAGCCGCCGAGCGAGAAGGACGCGGCAGAAGCGGGCAATTGGCTTTGCCCGTGTGTGAGAAAGTGAGCGTCCGGCAGGGGTAGGAAAGGGCGCCGCGCGGGCCGAAGCCGCTCCCCGCGCGGCGAGCTAATCAGCGGCCCTGTGCGGGTCGCTATCTTCAATCTGCGCATCGTCGTCTGAGAGGAATTCGGGCAGCTCTTCCCCATAGCCGTCGGTGCCGGCGCCGTTATCAGCGCCAGCGCTGCCGTCGAGGTCGACCAGGCGCAGCGGCTCGGGCAGCCAGCCACTATCGGTCAGCAAGCGCTCGGCTTCCTTCGCCATATCTCCCTTTTTCAGATGCTCGATCAGCTGCGCGGCCTGTTCGCCCTTCGCCTCTCGCACCGCCTCGAGAATGCGGGACTTGGTGATGCGGCCGAGATAGTTTTCGACTGTCGGTGTCCAGCCGGCGTCAACCATATCGAGACCGACCGCGCGTGCCAGTCGATCAGCTTGCGCGATCCGCTGCCGAACGCCGTGTGCCGAGACAGCGCCGCCATAGCGGTCGCCTTTCTCGTGGAGCGCGTTCACGCCGTAGCTGACGCAATGGGCGAGCAACGCCGCGCGGCTGGTCTCATCAAGTGAGGCGATCCAGTCCCAAAGTGCATCGTCCTCGGTCGGCAGGTCCGATTTCCAGGCCTCATGGCGTTCGGCCACCGATTTCGCCGAGGGGCTGTCCTTCAGGTCACCTGCCTGCAGAGGGAAGAAGACGTGACGGATCGAGGCCTCCAGGCAACCGTTCGTGGTGCGGTGCTGGAACGTGTCAGTGACCAGCTTGTGCAAGAGCGCTGTCATGGCGACGTGAGGGTTGCCGGCAACCGCATCGCGCAACGCCAGTGTCCGGTGTGCGGTCAACTCTGTCATCAGTCGGTCCGGCACGGGCTTGACCGCATCGTCCTCGTCTTCCTCGCACTCGACAGCCTGGCCGCCAATGGTGACAACGGCACGGTGCACCGACGAGCTGTCGGCAGCCCCGGGCCCGCCGTCGCTTTTCGATTCATTCGCGCCGTCAAATGACATCAGCGGCACGTCCTCAGGCCGGAGAAAGCCGCGGTCGATCGAGAGTGAGCCGTCAGTGTCGATGCTGACGAACGCGCCGGCGACGGCGATGTCGGCCGGATCGAATCGCCTTGGGCGCTTGTCGAAATTGGCGAGCGCGGTCTCGATTTCACCGAGTCGCTGATCGACGTCTTCGGGCAGCTCGTCAGCACCCTCATATTCGGTTTCAAGCTTGGCATGTTCGGCGTTGAGGGCATCGATGGTAGCCTGCTCCTCGGCAGAGAGATCGAGCGGATCATTCTGCAGCTGATACAGCCCACGCGTTGCGTCGTAGGGGAAGCTGATAGCGACCTCGACCCACTTCCAACCCTCGGCTGCAACTTCCTGGGCAACCGCCTTGAGCTTCTCTGTGACCAGGCGGTCCAGCAGCGCTGCATCCTGCAGCCAGCCGCCGTCATCCGACTGGAACAGGTCGTGCATGACGATACCACCCGCGGCCTCATAGGCGTCGGTCCCCACGAAGACGGCGCGCTTGTCGGAGGCGCGCACCGTCGTTTCGGTCAGCATGCGCCGGATTTGATAGGGCTCTTTCGACCAGGCATCCCTGATTGCCTCCCAGATATGCTCCTGGCGAGCGCGGTCTTCAGAGACCGTGAAAGCCATGAGTTGCTCCAGCGTCATCCCGTCATCGGCATACACATCGAGCAGCACTGGGGAGACAGAAGCCAGCCTAAGCCGTTGCTTAACAACGTTGACCGGCACGAAGAAGGCTGCGGCAATCTCCTCCTCGCTCATGCCTTTTTGGCGCATGTCCTGGAAGGCGCGAAACTGATCGAGCGGGTGCAGCGGCGCTCGCTCAATGTTCTCGGCGAGCGACACCTCCTCGGCAACGATCGCGCTGTGACGGGCGCGCACGACACAGGGCACGAGGGCGGTCTTGGCGAGGCGCTTTTGCTTCACCAGCAGCTCAAGCGCGCGGAAGCGCCGGCCTCCGGCAGGTACCTCAAACATGCCAGTCTCGTTACCGTCGCTGTCGACGACGGGCAAGACGCTGAGGCTCTGGATCAAGCCGCGGCGGGCGATCGAGGCCGCAAGATCCTCGATCGAGATGCCGACCTTGACGCGCCGGACATTGGACTGGGAGAGCACCAGCTTGTTGAAGGGAATGTCGCGCGAGGACGACAGGGTGATCTTCTGAACGGCAGTAGCCATCGGGATGTACTCCGCGACGGGCGGCCGAGAGCCTCTCTCTCGACCTCCAAACCCGTCATGAGAATTCCGTCACTCCTCGCCCTCTGATGTGCTCGGCAGCCACGCGACACTTGTCGCGGAGCAGCAGGTCGGTCCTGGCGCTCTGCAACGACTTCGCCGCAGCGGGGTCCGGCATCGAGGCAGACTTCGGTCATGAACGCATCCGCAGGAAGACGCCGAACTGGAAGCGGGCGGCCATTACGCTGCCTCCCGCCGATCGTCGTCAGCGGCCACTTTGTCCGGCAAGAAACCCAAGAGATAATCCGCAGCCCTGCTTGCCAGAGAGGCGGCGCGAACGATCGCACGGTTATCCTCGCGCAGCACCTCCAGCCACGAGCCGATATAGTCGGCGTGACGCACGGTCGGCGTGATGCCCAGCGAGGCGCAACAGAAAGCCGCACATATCTCGGCGCGTTATCTGAACAGTCAACCTGTCTCAGTGGGCCTTCTTGGCGCTGGACCGGAGAATTCCCCGGATTTTCGATCAGCGGATCGGCATGAGACAGATTCCATGATG
>NZ_JAMYUV010000041.1:0-52227 GCF_040323405.1 Mesorhizobium sp. M0048
CCGTCAGGCAAGCCATCCTCACCGCGCTCGCGCAGCCGCCCCCAATCCGTTGTCCCCACTGCCGCAGAACCCTCTCCGCTAAAAATCTGCCAAAGTAGTGCTAATCTTTGTTGACATTTCTCGTCATCGATGCCTGCCATTATAGCCACGACCGTTCAGGACGGAATCGATGCGGCGCAAGATCGCCTTGGAATATCGAGGTAGGCGATAGCGAACCTCGGTCGTCTGAGTTTTTTGGCGGGCTGAAGTAGGAGGCTTGAGGTGTGTAACACGCGTTGGGCCATTGGTCGCTCGACAGCGACCGAAATCATGGAGCTGAGGTTTAATGAATAAGATTGCCTTACTTCCTCTGGTGACGTATCCGGAAGCGAATTCCACCAAAATCGCCTTAAACGCAATCGCGGTGGTCAAGCACATTGGCGCGGCGCTTCACGCATTAACGATCAATGTCGATATCCCGGGTATTTCCAACCCGGTGTCGAGATACTTGATCAACCTTCCCGAAATGATCCGGGAGACAGAAGCGACCAGCCGCAAGCACGGGCTCGATTTGCTGGAGGCATTGAAAGCTGAAGCGGCACGTGTCGGATCGTCCCTGACAACCGAGGAGATTGCTGTTCAGCCGGCATCTGTCAGCGATGTTGCAGCAGTGAAGTCACGCTATTTCGATTTTGCTTTGATTGGGTTGGAGCCAAATAACCAGACTGCGCGCATGACCGTTGACGCGGTTCTGTTTGGTTCGGGCCGACCGACCATAATTCTGCCGGAAAGCGCAAATGTTGGTGCAATCGATCATGTTATCATCGCTTGGGATGGGAGTCGCGTTGCGGCCCGGGCCGTTGCCGACGCGTATGAGTTTCTGCAATGTGCGGCAAAGATAACCGTACTGACGGTGACAATCGAAAAGCCGCTGCGCGATATTGGCGAAAGCCTTGCTTTAAGCCTGAGAATGCGTGGCCTTCCCGCTGAGGGAGTCTCAATCGATGCGGAAGATCGCCCCATTGGCGTTACGCTTCAGGAGCGCGCTGTCGGCATGGGCGCCGATCTGCTTGTCATGGGTGCGTACGGCCATTCCCGGATGAGAGATTTTGTCGTGGGTGGCGCAACCAAGGGCGTTCTGGGCGATCTGCGCCTGCCTGTCCTTTTGTCGCACTAGAAATCTGCAAATCTGGCCTCGAGTAGCGGCGGCGAGCTGGCTCCTATGGTTGCGCCAGCGGCGTCAAAGGAACCAGCTACGAGTTCAAGACGAAACCGTGCCTAATTCTCTTGAGTTGCGGATTGTTTCGCCTTCGAAATTCGAACTCGAACTGAACTGGGGAGCATACCCGTTCGCGCCGCCTACGATTGATTCCTGCCCTTGCCAGAGGCAGACAATGACGGTCCGCCTTTGGTGCCCATCAAATCCACGCCTGCAGCCATTTGAGGCCGAAGGCGCCGGGAGCCAGAATACCTGTGGCCCAGACGAAGGCTGAGGTGATGTTGGCAATCTGAAACGTCAAGGCGGGCATCTTACAGATGCCCGCCGCCAATGGCACGGATGCGCGCAAAGGACCGAAGAAGCGCCCAAAGAACACCCCGGCCACCCCCCATCGCTCGAAGAACAGGTGACCGCGCGGAATGAGGTTTGGATAACGTGACAGGGGCCAATGGTGCGAAACCCCGTTTCCCAACCGCGTGCCGATCCAGAAGGACAGCCAGTCCCCCAATGCCGCCCCAATGGCGGCGGCAAGCCACAGGGGCAGAATGCGATACCGCTTTCGCCGATGAGAAAACCGACACCGATCAGGATCACGGTTGCAGGCAACAACAGAGAGATGAACGCCAGCGATTCCCCAAAGGCCAGCACGAGCACCAGCGGAACACCCCATGCTTCATGCATCCGGATAAACGCGATCGTCGCTTGCGTGACCTCATCGAGGCTCATTCATCACTTTCCAATTCGCACCAAGCGTGACCGACGGTTGACATCTCACCATATCGGTCCCTCTGGCAAAGACCTGCCGCCCAGGAAACGGAAATCGTGCAGACGTGTAGCGGCCGAGCAACGCACACGGCGCGAGTAACCATTCAGAAGGATCTTCCTCCCGCTCTGATTGACAGAACCCACGGGATCGACCTTAACTCATTCTTAACAAAGGTGGTTGGGCGGGTCGGATGAGTTCCTCACGAGTGCGGTTGTGCGTTCGGTTGGGCGGCGGTGCGGTCGTTGCAATCATTGCGATAATGTCCACGTGGTCGGCGGCGACGGCTTCACAGTCGATGCCGATCGGTGGCTTTACCTCGCAGCCGATCGGTCACTACGATTTCTGCAAATCCCATCGGGCCGAATGTGAGATCCGCTCACGCGACAATGGTCCGGAGCACATGACCGGAAAACTCTGGCGGCAGATTACGAGCGTTAACCTGACGGTCAACAACAACGTCAAGCCGATGAGCGATCTCGACCAGTACGGACAGGACGAATTCTGGGCTTATCCGGACAGTGGTTTCGGCGATTGCGAAGACTATGCGCTGGAAAAGCGTCGCCGTCTGATAAACAGCGGCATTCCTGTGTCGGATCTGCTGATGACGGTTGTTCGCAAGCCCGACGGCGAGGGTCATGCAGTGCTGACTGTTCGTACCGACACGGGCGACTTCATCCTCGACAACCTCACCGACACGGTGCGCCGCTGGGACCAGACCGGCTACCGCTTCCTGAAGAGGCAAGCCGGCACCGACACGGGGCGCTGGGTCTCCCTCGATGGCGACAACCCGCTGGTCAGCGCAATCAAGTGACGGTAGTGTAACAGTTCACCCCAAAGTTGACGCCTTGCCGAAAGAGATCTCTGTGGCTGATGCGCAGCCTGCTCTTCGTCTTAGGTCGGAGTGTTCGTCGTTGTTAAGGCTTTGTGTCCGGCTTCGCCTGATTGCTGCTCGCCCCCTTCGACGAGCACGCTCAATGGCGCTGTCGCCTCCGGGCAGCCGCTCTGAATTTTTTTCCATGACGAAATGTTGAGAACCATGTCGCATTGCGCGAGTTCCGGTCCAGACGGCAATCGCAGACAGGCGAATTCACCGTGATGGAACGTCCGGCCGTTGGCGAGGCACTGACATTCTGCCCGCGCGGGCGTTGCAACAAGCGCCACGAAAACCAGGATGCAAGAGGCATGGAACGTCCTCATGCGAAATCATAGCACGATCCGGAGCGGGCGCCAATCGCCCAGCATGAGCTACAGCGCCGTGATGATGACGAACGCAATCGCGACCGCGGTGGCATGGGAACCGGCGTTGGCGAGCGAGCCCGGGAGGCCACTCAGCAGAGGCTCGATCAGATGCACAGATAAGCACCCGTCGCCGGCCGCTCCGGCGCCCGTGAGCAGTAGCGCCATTAGTGCGGCGAGAACTCGGACGCTCCGCCTCGCCCAATTTCGACCCTCTCACGGCCTCGGCAACGCAACCCTGGATGAGGACCGCGTCATTCCACACGCAAATAACCGGTCAGGCCGCTCTTCTGATGTTCAATGACGTGGCAATGGAATGCCCAATTACCCGGATTGTCAGCGACCAACGCCACTTCCATCACTTCTTGCGATTTAAGAAGGGCCGTATCTGTTACAAGCGACGCAATTTTGCGCTTGTCGGAGCGTAGCAGACGGAAAGACATGCCGTGCAAATGGATCGGATGATCGTTCGGCGTTTCGTTGCGAAGGCGCAGAACATAGCTTTTGCCTCGTTTTAGAGCCGCGAGCGGATCAACTGGCCCCGGCGCGTCCCCTCGCCAGGCGACGCGGTTGATCGACCAGAAGGTGTAGCCGAGCGTGCCGCAAACACCCGGCGCCGGCGCATCACCATTGGGCGACCAGCCAAAGACGAAGTCCATTGTCTCGGGATCGGCAAGATCCGGCTCCGGTACGCGATTCGGCCGCAGCGGCTTGAGTTCGCCAAGCGTCCGCCCCGCGCTGGCGCCGATAGGCCGGAATCGGACGAGAACGCGAGGTCCCTTGGCTGTTCTGAGATTCAGGCTGACGATCTCGTCTTCGCCATCAGGCACGCGGAGGGCGACATCGGCGCGCTGGCCGGGCGCGATGACAATGCCCCGAGGCGCAACAGGCTGCGGCAGCGGGTTGGCATCAAGAGCGATCACTTTGGCCGTTCCGCCATCGAGGTCATAAGTGCCGATACGGGTGACATCCGTGACTGCCAAACGCAGGCGCACAAGGCTGCCCGCCGGCAGATCGTAAATCGGGGTGACTTCCCAATTTACCGTCGAGACCGTACCCAGCGTGCCGCCGCGCGCAGCGTTGCGTGCCTTGACCAATTCGATGAACTGGCCGTCTTCGCCGAGACGGAAGTCGCGTATATTGAGCGGCAAATCCTGGTCGAAACCGGCATCTTCGTCATCTTCGACAACAAGCATGCCTGTCAGACCGCGGGCCATCTGATCGAGCGTGTTGCAATGCGGATGATACCAATAGGTGCCGGCATCCGGCGGTATCAGAGTGTAACGGAAGCTTTCGCCCGCCGCGATGGGACGCTGGGTGAGATAAGGCACGCCGTCCATGGCATTGGCGATGCGCAATCCATGCCAGTGCACACTCGTCGCTTCGTCGAGATCATTGACCACGTCTATGGAAAACGGCCTACCTCGCAATAAACGCAGAGTGGGCGGCGGCCCGCCCGCACCGAAACTCATCATCCCTTTGGTGACGGTGCCGGGCAAAATCGACCGACTGATCGCTGAAACCGGCAAGGTCAGATCGGCTGCTACGGCCCTGCCGGCAATCAGCCCGCCTGCAGCGCCGACAGCTACTGCTGCCGTGCCGCCCAGCAAGAATCCCCTGCGCGACATTCCCGACATGAAGCAGCCCTTTCAGTGGAGTATAGCGGACGTGGTGTTGTTGTCTCTTCGTTCACGAATTTCGAACCCTGGCAATGATTCAAGGTCAAGGTGGCGTAGTCTCCGAAGGACTTCAACTGAAGTTGGAGTTTCACTTGCTTTTTGATGATTGCCACACAACGTCGCACTGAGCCGCGAGGCGTCTACGTGGCAGCTCTCGCCGAACGGCGTGTTGTGGGTGTAGCGTGCCCGATTGGCAGGAGTTACGACGCAAGCTATCCCCTTGCCGGAAATGGGCTCGCCTGAAATAGCACATTTGAAGCGGCCACCGTCTCTTAAACGCCCATAAACGCAAACGCCCATAGACGCTCATCACTCGTCAGCGCTCTATCTCGGCCCATTTCTGCTCGCCGCAGGATCGGTGCAAATACGGTCGTCCAATTTCAATAACGGAACCCTGTAATGCTGCCATCACATACGTGGCTAGGCGGATGCAGGGCGCCCTGCCCGTCCAACCTCTGGAGACAACCATGCGCGCTTTGCCGACTGTCATGGCGCTTGCGGCCCTGCTGGGCACGCAGCCCGCTTTCGCCGAATTCGTCACAGCTTTCGATTTTCCGCAGCCGAAAGACACCAGCGAATTTTACACGGTTATCGAGATTCCGGCGGGAAGCTTCACCAAATATGAGATCGATGCCGAGACAGGCCATGTCGTCGTCGATCGATATCAGTCCATGCCGGTCGTCTATCCGGCCAACTATGGTTCCGTTACCAGTTCGTTGGGCGGCGACGGCGACCCGTTGGATGCGCTTGTCTTCACCCGGGAACCCGTTGTGCCCGGTGCTCTGATCAAAGTCCGCGCCATCGGCGTGCTCAACATGGTCGACGGCGGCGAAGCGGATGACAAGATCATCGCTGTGCCGGCTACGGATATCGATCCGCAATATGACGGGGTCAAGACCATCGATGATCTTCCGGCCATCGAACGACAGCGCATCGAGGCATTCTTTCGAGTTTACAAGCAGCTACCTGAAGGCCGCAAGGCCGTTGAGCTGAACGGCTTTGGTGGCGCCAACGTCGCCATCGACATGGTTGGCAAAGCCATTGAAAGCTACCGGAACAAGAAGGACTGACAGGAAAGCAGAATCTCAACAGGAAGCTCATCCATAGGGCTGGTTCCTAGCGGTGTTGGAACACCGCTAGGGTATGCGTTGGGCTCGCGTCGCACTGTTGGATGCGCGCGAACTGCGCTTCGCTTTAGCTCCGGGCGTTTGCTGTTGATAAAGCCAAATCGTTGGCTTTATCTCCGCCTTCGCCTGGTTTCTGCTCGTCCCCTTTGACAGGCAAGCCAAACGGCGCCGTCGCCTCGGGGCATCCATCCTGAATTTTTTTCAATTTTTTTCCATGACGAAATGTTGAGAACCATGTCGCACTGCGCGAGTTCAGGACCTGACGGCAATTGCAGACAAGCGATTTCGCCGTGATGGAAAATGTGGCCGTTGGCGAGGCACTGGCATTCGGCCCGCGCGGGCGTTGCAGCGAGCGCCGCGAAAACCAGAATGTAAGAGGCCGTGATCGTCCTCATGCGCAAGATCATAGCACGATCCGGAACTGTCGCTAGTGTGAACGCTTCACAAGTAACTCGGCGGAGAACTCGTACCGCGGGCGCTCACGATCCTCAATCGTCGTTCGCGTCGGTTTTTGCCCTGTTGTCCGTATTTTGTGGCCCGAATCAAAGGCACGGCCAAGCGACCAAAATGACCAGCAAATCCATCGGCATGCCGCGCCCAACGACACCTGCCAAACTGCCGGCATGCATGACGAGCAGCGTTGTTCGAACCAACGGCCGCGATGATGCGCGACACGTTCAGGTTGAGGGAATGCGCGGGTCCTGAACGAGATAGAACCGCGCAGTCGGCGTGAAATCAGTCACCAGGAATGAGAACGAAACCGTGCTCAGCGGATCGACCTCGCCTTTCCGGAACAGAAGATGGTCATAAGGTTCGAATTCACGACTGAATTCGGCGAAACTATCGGACCGAATTGCATCCGTTTCGCGGCGCGCCTGGTCGAACGAAAGCCCGTCGCTGGAATCGCTTGGCTGGTTGAGAATCTCCTGCAACTCGAACTCGAATTCGACCCAGGCGTGACCGCTGTTGTTGAGGGCAACGATCCTTAGGGAAATGAACCCGGTGGCATAGTTGCCGGAGGCACCGAATGGCTGAACCGGCCGGATGGCGCGTATGGTGAGGGTTACCGGGCTTGCCGACTCGAGTTCCTCGGTGATCACGACGGGATCGGCCCTTGTTCCGGCTCCCGAAGCGGCAATGATCCGGAATCCGCCGAGTTCGTCGGAAAAGGAGTAGGCGCCTGCTTCAAATATTCTGGGCCTTGTGCCATCGGCTCCAGCGAGGAGTCCGCTTGCTGCGAGCACGGTTGCGAATATCCCTACCAGACGTGCGCCTGATATTCGGGTTGACGAGTGGTGCCACATGGCTCGAAGTATGAACGACATTCCCGCGGCCGCATACTGGAATGGCTCAGGCGAGAGGGTATGATGGTTGGATTTGGCGCCGTAGGTCGAGGCATTCAACCGGATCGGTCGCCGCAAACCGCGGAGAGGTTGTCGCTGCCGGCGATATGCGCGAGAGGACGTACCGATGTTCGGACTTGGCATGACCCACCTGTTGGTTATCTTCGTGGTGGCGCTGGTTGTTTTCGGCCCGGAGGAGCTTCCAAAAGTCATGCGATCGGCGGGGGCAATGATGAAGACATTCAATCGGATTGCGGGCGATTTTCGAAAGCAGTTTGACGACGCCGTACGTCAAGCCGAGAAGGAACTCGACCTGCAGGAAACCCGCTCGATGCTTCAGAATGCGATGGAGGACGTGCCGCGAAGCGCTGACAAGGCCATAGTAGGGAAGGACAGCAATCTCGATCCGGCCGCTGAGCGGGGCGCAGAATCTGAACTGACGTCGGTCACGGCCAAGGATGCGAGGTTTAATGCCGAAACGTCATCAAACCAGTGATCGGGCAGAAGAGCAGTCGCCCATCGGAACCATCGCGAGGCTCCCAGCCGCTCCACCTTCACCGTTTCGGTTTCGCCGACTGCGCGCCGGGACTCAAAACCTCATCTCGGGCATTCCCCTCGCTATAAAATCCCTTCACAGGTTACCATTGTTCCAGCACTGCCGTGCTGCAGCCGTGGTCTGTTTGACAATCGTGTTGCTGACTGCGGCGGTCACCGACGTCGGCTCCGCTTCAGCGCATCGCAACGCGCTCTGGCAGGTTGTGCAGACCTGCGCTCTTGCCGCAGCGCATCTTGGCAGCGCTTTCCCCTGCGAGGAAGTGATCCTGCCCAGGCAGGGCGTGCCTGGATCAGCTCTCATTAAATCACCCCGATACCGGACCGAGTTTCTGTTGACGCCACTTACGGCTGTTGCCGGCCTTGAAACCCCGTCTGTCCGTTGGCAGGGCAGTTCCCAACTCTGGAATCGGGCATGGAAAGCACGAAGCAAGGTCTCGGCGAGCCTCGGACGTCACCTTCCACGAACGGCCATCGCCATGGCTGTGAATTCCAGGACTGAGCGATCCCAGGATCAGTTCCACATCCATATCGATTGCGTTGCGGTGTCGGTGGAAAAGAAACTTGTCCTGAAGGGGCCGAAGGTGGAAGGTCCGTGGCAGCTTCTCCCTTTGGCTCTGATGGGGAAACGCTATTGGATCAAGGCAGTCGACAAGCCGGATTTGGAAACGACCAACGTAGTCGGCATCATCGCTTCCGGCCTGCCGCAGGCCCGGGGCGCCATGCATCACGTAAATGTCGTCGTCGTTGGCGCCGAACTCGCCGGCGCAAGACCGGGATTTTACATCCTGACCAATTGGGAAAGCTCAGCGGCCGAGCGCCTTTTGGATCACGACTGCACCTCGCGTTGAGCGCCCACGAGGCAACTGGCGAAGCAATAGCCGCACCCGGACATTCGACGGAAGTCTCAAAGCAGTCTTCGCGGAATGGTATCCGGGCATGGCAAACGACAATCCAAGACCCGATCAGCGCAGCAAAGCTGCGTGACCGCCCCGCAGTTCCTCATGCTCTCCTATCTGCAGGCCCGCACCGGCTAACGTCGGCTCTTCGACGATCCGATGAAGGGACAGCCCGAGACGAGCTGCGCACCATGCGCCTCGAAACGCGCAAGATGGGTCGCGGTTGTCATCGCTCGGACGCAATAATGACCGCTTGTTCGTGGTCTGTGACGTCGACACGTGGCAAATTCGTCGTTTTTGGTCGGCGCGCGTTTCCTGCCATGTCACATCGCTGACACGGACATCGCCGAACATTGTCCGTGAACCCACCCGGAGCCTGCCATGCACCGTCTTATCGCTGCACTCGCAATAACAACAAGCTTGAACACCGTTGCGGGGGCAGCGACGGTCTACCCGCTTGATCGGGCCACGATCCTGGCGCAGTCGCCTTTCGACGTGAAGGTCGAGTTCGACAAGGTCGTTAGCGCCGACCAAGTCACGGTTACGATCAACGGCCAGCCGGCGGAAACCGTGTTGGGCAAGAAATTCGAATTCCTCGAGAAGGAAGAAGATTTCGACGCTTCGGCGCTGTTGATCCGCGCAGCCAGCATTTCGCAGCCTGGTACCTACAAGCTGGAGGCGAAGGCCAGCGACGAAATGAAGTCGGTGAGCTGGCAGGTTTTCGGCACCCCGGCAACGCCCAAGGCCAAGAACGTCATCTTCTTCCTCGGCGACGGGCTTTCGGTCGCGCATCGCACCGGCGCCCGCATCATGTCGAAGGGCATGACGGAAGGCAAAGCCAACGGGCGCCTCAACATGGACGACCCTCGATCACATGGCCTTCATAGGCACGTCCGCGACCAATGCGATCTCAACCGATAGCGCCAACACGATGTCGGCTTACATGACGGGCCACAAGACGGCTGTCAACGCGCTCGGCGTCTATGCGGATCGCACCAAGGCCAGCCTTGACGACCCCAGGGTCGAGACGATCGCAGAGGCGCTGCGGCGCACCGGCAACAAGTCGATCGGCGTTGTCTCAACCGCCGAGGTGGAAGACGCCACCCCTGCGGCGGTCGTCGCCCATACCCGCCTGCGTGCCGACAAGGCTGACATTGTCGGCATGTTCTTCGTCGTCAAGCCCGAAATCGTCCTTGGCGGCGGCTCCGCCTACTTCCTGCCGCAGAGCACGCCGGGCTCGAAGCGCAAGGACGACAAGGACTACATCGCAATGTTCAGGGATGCCGGTTACACATTGGCGACCGACAAGACCGAACTCGTGGCCGCCAAGGGAACCAACACCGGCAAGATCCTCGGCCTTTTCCACACCGGCAACATGGACACGACACTCGACCGTGAATTCCTCAAGAAGGGCAGCGTCGAGAAGTTCCCGAACCAGCCCGGCCTTGTCGAGATGACGCAGACCGCACTCGATCAGCTTTCCAAGGACGAGGACGGCTTCTTCCTCATGGTCGAAGCGGCGTCCGTCGACAAGATGTCGCATCCGATGGACTGGGAGCGGTCGCTGTTCGAGACCATCGAGTTCGACAAAGCCGTCGGCATCGGGATGGAGTTCGCCAAGACGCATCCGGACACGCTGATCGTCGCCACGGGCGATCACACGCACGGCGTGTCGATCATCGGTACCATCGACGACCAGAAACCGGGCGAGGAGATGCGCGACAAGGTCGGCGTCTATGCCGATGCGGGCTTCCCGAACTACACCGACGAGAACGGCGACGGTTATCCCGACAAGGTGGACGTCACGCGGCGACTGGCTATATTCGCCAGCAACTTTCCCGACTATTACGAAACCTTCCGTCCGAAGCTGGATGGTCCGTTCGAGCCGGCCGTGCAGAACGGGGCGAAGCAGTACATCGCCAACGAGAAGTACAAGGACGTTCCGGGAGCGGTCCTGCGCGTCGGCAATCTGCCGAAGACGGCCGGCACGGCCGTCCACGCCGTTGACGATGTCGTGCTCCAGGCGACCGGCCCTGGCGCCGAGGAATTCAAGGGCTATATGGAAGAGAGCGACGTCTATCGCGTGCTTGCCGATACCCTGGCTCTTGCGCCGGCAACGAACTGATGCACTTTAGCCGATCTGGCTTGATGAACCAAGTCGCGCCATGGCTCCTGACGCTACGGCGCCTGGAGCAGAACGCCGGAAGCAAGTTTCGCTTATGAAACAGCGCCCGATCACCCGCCGCAAATTGGTGCTGCTTGGCTCGGCCGTCGCACTGGTCAAGATGACTGGCGCGAGTTCCGCTTCCACGGCAACGGCAACGGCAACGGCAACGGCAACGGCAACCCTTGGCTTCGATGAGCTCTATGGAAAGATCAGCGTTCTCGGGCTCAGCTTTTCGGACAAGGTGAAAGGGCTCGCGGAAGCGGAAGTCTCCATGCAAGGCTTCATGGCGCCGCCGCTCAAGGCCGAGGCGAATTTCTTCGTGCTCACGGAAATCCCGATGGCGCTTTGCCCGTTCTGTTCCTCCGACGCCGACTGGCCGGACAACATCGTGGTCATCTACCTCGACGAGGCGCAGACCTTCGAGCAGGCCAATGCCCCGATCGAGGTGAGCGGGCGGCTGGAGGTCGGTTCATGGACCGACCCGGAAACCGGCTTCGTCAGCCTGCTTCGAATCGTCGATGCGCATTTCCGCACGGCCTAACCGCAAATGCTCCGTTTGACGATCCGTGACCTTGAGATGTCGTTTCAGGGTCTTGGCAGGCCTGCGCTGGCTCTGTCCGCGCTGGAAATCGCGCCAACCGAAAAGGTTGCCGTTACCGGTCCGTCCGGGTGCGGGAAGACGACCTTCCTGAACGTCGTCACCGGGCTCGATCGCGTTCGGAAGGGTTCGGTTCGATGGGGCGAGACCGATCTTTCCGGTCTTTCGGAAGCTGGTCGCGACCGTTGGCGCGCTATGCATGTCGGCCTTGTCATGCAGGAGATCCACCTGTTCCCCGGCCTCTCGGCGCTCGATAACGTGCTGTTGCCGAGCCGACTGTCGCGGCTCCGTTCGAATACCGACTTCAGAGCGGACGGCATGCAGTTGCTCGAGCTGGTCGATATAGATCGTCCCGATCAGCCGGTCGAAACCATGTCTCGTGGACAGATGCAGCGGATCGCGGTGGCTCGGGCATTGGTCGGGCGGCCGGCAATCATCGTGGCCGACGAACCGACAGCCAGTCTCGATGCCGATTCTGGGGCCTCTGTCGCGGACCTGTTGCTGCGACTCTCCAACCAGGCGGGTGCGACGCTGATCGTGGCGAGCCACCAAAAACGCCTCATCGAAGGCCTCGATCGCGTGATCCATCTGGAGTCTGGCGCCGTCGTCAGCGACACCGGCAAGCCCGCGGCCACGCATGATGAGGCGTTTCTTTGACGTCCGCGCACGATCGGTCGCGAATCCGATCAGCCGAGGTAACCATACTGCCGGTTCTGCGGCCGCCCTCACGCGAAGGAAATGACCCTTGTTGCGGTTTATCGCTGCGGACTTGAAGCGACACTGGATCGGCGTGGCTGCGGTGGCGCTGCTCATCGCGCTCGCGACCGCGCTCGGCGTCGCTGTCACGCTCGGCGAGCGGGCGCTTCGGTTGGGTAGCGCACGTGCGGCGGGCGCCTTCGATCTGGTAGTCGGCGCGCCCGGCAGCGAGACCCAATTGCTGCTGTCCGCCGTGTTCCTACAGGCAGCGCCCTTGACGCTCATGCCGGGCAATGTACTGGCGGGGCTGATCAGGGACGAACGTGTGGCCTGGGCGGCCCCCGTCGGGTTCGGTGATTTCGTCGAGGATTTCCCGATCGTCGGCACGACGCAAGCGCTGGTCGACGGACTGGGCGGCGTCTCCGAAGGACGCACGTTCGAGAAGCTCGGCGAAGCGCTTGTCGGAGCGTCCGTGGCGAAGAACATGGGAAGCCGCTTTCACCCGGCGCACGGCCAGGTCCGCCAGGCGACCGCAATGCACAATGATGTCACCTACGCGGTCGTGGGACGGCTGAGGCCGACCGGTACCGCCTGGGACCGAGCCGTCATCGTTCCGATCGAAGCGGTCTGGCACATTCATGAACGCGATCGGGCGGGAACAGGATCGCCGCTCCTGCAGGCTGCCGCCCAAGGGGCCGCAGAGACAAGCGAGTTCGACCAGCCGATCCATCCGGAGGCCGTCCTCGATCCATCCACACCCGGCCTGCCAGCCATCGTGGTGAAACCGCGTACGGTCGCTGACGCCTATAAGCTGCGACAGGCGCACCGCAACGATCGGACCGTCGCGATCTTCCCGGGCGAGGTGCTGACGAGGCTGTACGGGACGCTCGGCGATGCGCGACGCGTGCTTTCCTTGGTGGCCGGCGGAGCGCAGGCGCTTGTCGCCGCCGCGATCCTGCTTGTCGTGGTCCTTCACGTCATGCAGCGGCGCCGGCAGATTGGTGCCTTGCGCGCGTTCGGGACGCCGCGCGCGGTGGTGTTTGAAATCGTCTGGCTGGAGACGTTCGCAATCATCGCAGCAGGGGTGCTTCTCGGCTTCGGGCTGGGCTACACGGCCGCCAGGACGGGTGCGCACCTCTTGAGCGGAGCCAGCGGCTTTACATTGCCGGTCGAGTTCCGCAGCGAGGACTGGCAGTCCGCCCTTGTGTTATTGGCTGTCACGGGTCTGATCGCTCTGGTGCCGGCGATGCTTGCATACCGGCAATCGCCGGCGCAGGCACTCAGAAACTGAACCGATTTGTGCTCATCAAAAATTCTCACCGCAGCCCGAATTAGGAAACTGCTCGTCCTTGCAAACGGTTTCGTCAAAGCCAACAAAACCTATGCCCAACGCTCTATCGCGATTGACACCCAAGACAGTCGTCGGTTCAGGTTGCCGGAAGATCGTGACGGACGCAAAGGAAGCGCAATTGGCTGAAATCGGGTGGAGCGAGGCGGCGATCCTAGGAGTGGTTCAAGGACTGACGGAATTTCTTCCGATCTCCTCAAGCGCGCATTTGCGGATCGTTGGTGAATTCCTGCCACCGGCCGGCGATCCCGGCGCCGCATTTACCGCCATTACGCAGATCGGGACCGAGATCGCGGCCCTGATCTATTTCCGCCATGACATTATCTGCATCATCGCCACATGGCTGCGTTCCCTGGCCGGCCGCCGTGAACGGCTGGACCCGGATGCCCGCATGGGATGGCTGGTGATCATAGGAACCCTGCCGATCGGCATCCTAGGACTATTGCTGAAGAACCTGATCGAAGGTCCGGCCCGCAACCTCTATCTCACGGCAACCATGTTTGATCGTCTTCGCTGGTTCTCGCGGCCGCCGACCGGCTGGGCGCCAAGCGCAAGGCTTTGCGCGATCTGGGCTGGCGGGACGGCTTTCTGTTCGGCGCCGCCCAGGCGATGGCCCTCATCCCGGGCGTTTCGCGATCGGGAGGCACTATAAGCGCCGGACTGCTGATGGCTTACACGCGAGAGGCCGCCGCCAGGTATTCGTTCCTGCTGGCGATACCTGCCGTGCTCGCCTCAGGCTTCTTCCAGCTCTATGCGAGTTGGGGGGCAGACAGTCCGGTCGGCGCCGGTCCGACCGCGCTGGCCACCCTGCTGTCCTTCGCGGTCGGCTATGTCGCGATCGTGGGTTTTCTGAAGCTAGTCTCGACGCGCAGCTACATACCCTTCGTCTATTATCGGATCGGGCTCGGCGCCTCGATATTTCTGCTTCTTGGCGCCGGTCTCCTGTCAGCGTCCTGAGATTATTTCGTGCCGCTGACGAGAATGTTCTGTTGGGATTCGATCGCTTCCCAATGGCCGGAGTTGGATCGCGACTGGCGCTTCAGGTAGGTATATCCGGTGTCCGACCACAGCAGGACCTTCGGCTCCAGATTGTCGAGAATGAAGTCACCGGCGGTCGTGTTGACGCTCAGCATCGCGTGCCCCTCGCCGCTCGACTGCCTGACCACCGTTATCCAAAAGGTTTTGCGGGGGCACGCCCTGTCTCATCAGTTCGCGACGTTTTTCCAGCACGATGTCGTCGCAGTCGCCAAATCCCTTATAGGGATACTCCCATTTCTCCTCGACACCGGGTATCTATGTCCGTCATGGCCATGATCGTCGTGTTGGCCCTGTTGTTGATTTCGATCAGCGTCTCACACGAGGAGCGGGTCAGTTCGACGGGCTTCGGGTCGCGCGTGACGATCGAGCAATCATCGCGATAGTTCCGACAGTATTCGTAATGACCGATCGCTGCGTTGTCCGTCCGTTTGTTCGCATGAATGTGAGCTGCCCTGCATTCGCCGACCATGACCGATGACTTTTGCGATCGCTGGTAGGCGTCAACGTATCCGTAAACCACCGCGTCAAGCCGGTGAGCGACATGGAACACAATGGAGTTCCAGAATATTGGTCCTATCCTGACGATAATCTGGGTGATTGCGAGGATTATGCACTGGAAAATCGGCGAACGCTGACGCGAAAGGCCTTCGCGTCTCCAGTCTGCTCTTGACGGCAGTGCGCAAGTCCGATGGCGAAGGGCACGCTGTATTGGCGGTTCGAACCGACAAGGGCGATTTCATTCTCGATAATCTGACCAATAGGGTTCGTCCCTGGTACGAGACGAACCATAACTACCTGAAGCGCCAAGCGGAATACAACACGAGACGGTGGGTTTCCATCTTAAGCGAAGACAATCTTCTCGTCGGCGCGCTTAGGTAACGCGATGCCGAACATTTTTTCCAGCGTCCTTGCATCCGAACATCCGAACACCTTGCCGGCTCGCAAAACCTCCGCCTCTCTGTTATAGGCTCGAAAGCACACTGCCATGACCATATGACGGCACACTCTGCATCCCTTCACGGAGCCGGAGGCTGCCAACGGAGCCTCATGCCAACAGCCAAGCTGCAGCCCTTTTTCATGACGGTGACGATCGTTGCAACTTGTGTCGGAACGGCCCCAGCCGTGGCGCAGACTGTCACAGTCGTCCCGACGGGCAATCGTCTTGCCGAGCAACCGGTGATCCCAAGAGCGTCCGCGCTTCGTTCCAAGGCATTCAACACGACGTACGAGGAGAAGTATCGGGCCATAACCGCCTTGATACGGGACGACCGCAAACTCGTCGGCAAGATCAGGAAGGCGGCGCTCGCCTATGGCATCGATCCGATCCACATCGTCGCGGCTCTCGTCGGAGAGCACACCTACAATATCAGCGTGGTCGACTCGGTTCAGACCTATTACGTCAAGGCGCTCGCCTATGCCGATCTGAAGTTCTCCTTCAGCTACAGGGGCACTCCGGTCCAGTCATTCGTCCAGCGGCCCGAATTCGCATCCTGCTCTTCTCTCGAAAGCAGCGCGCTGATTTGGAGCTGCCGTGACCAGGTCTGGGAAGAGACATTCCGGGGTCGCAAGGTCGATGGCGTCGACTACGAACCCATCACGTTCCAGCGGGCCTTCTTCCAACCCTTCTATGCGGGGCAGACCTTCGGCCTGGGACAGATAAGCCCGCTTGCAGCCCTGCAGGTCACAGACATGGTCAGCCGGGTCAGCAAGCTTCCCCGATTGTTGCCCGATCGCCCGCAGGCGATCTATCGCGACGTCATGGATCCTGATCGCAGTCTTGTTTACATCGCCGCGATCATCCGGGATTCGATCGATGCCTATCGGGAACAGGGGTTCGATATATCCGGTAATCCCGGAATCACCGCCACGCTCTACAATGTTGGCCAGCCGCGCAGACGTGCACGTGAGTTGAGGCAAGCCGTGACCGACAAGACCGGCCGCACCCTGCCCGTCGAGAACTATTACGGCTGGCTCATCAACGACAGGCTCGAAGAACTCAAGGCGCTTCTCACCGATGGCACGAAATGATCGTGGTTGGTGGCCGGACACTCGCGAACCTGCGTCGGATGGCAGGACAGATTTATGCCGGAAAAGCTGGCTGTCATGAGACCAATTCCGCTTGCATTTGGCGAACATCTATCGACATCAGATGGAAGCAAACAGTGCACTCAAGCGAACTCATAAAGCGCGCCGGAATTGCCGGTCGCGTGCAAGATGGCCAAGCGAGGTATCGTGTGTCGATAACCATGCGGCTCCAAACTGAGAATGGCTTACCCAGCGCGACGCTCTGAAAACCACATATTTGAAAGACAAGGTGGCGTTTGGCATGCGCCTCTACGGCTTGACTGACTGAGGGGGTGACATCGCCATGCTTGATCCGATCGTGAATTTCTTCATCCGGATTTTCCAGTGGATCGGCCGCGGCATCGGCTTAGCCATCGGCGTCATCCTGTGGCCGTTCGTGTGGGCCGGGCGTTGGTATACGCAGCGCGGCTGGATCCTGAAGGCAGTGGTCGGCCTGGCGCTGCTGATGCTGATCGGCCTCTACGCCAATTTCTTCTACGCCACCCAGTGGTGGAACAATTTCAACCCGAACTATCCCGACACCTATATATTCGAGAAGCGCAACCTGTCGGCCGGCGAGCAGGTCGCCGCCGGTGCCGGCACCGACGCCGCCAGGACCTGTGGCAATTCGGCGATCGCCCAGTTGGCGGCCGACCTGACCGACTTCAACGTCAACCAGAATGCCTGGGTGTCGTCGATGATCCTCTACAAGCTCGGCCTGTTCGGCATCGACTGGGACCACACGCCGTGGATGGACAACAAGGCCTCGTTCCAGCGCGGCATCAACCAGGCGGTGCGGCGCACGGCGACCGAGCTTGCCGACAATCTCGGCCGCGTGCGCACCACTTCGCAGATCGACGCCGATCTTCAGGACGCGCGCGGCAATCTGCAGTTCGATGAAGAGACCTGGTACTTCGGCTTGAACCCGTTCGGCCCGAAGACTCCGACGCCGAGCTATTATCGTGACGCCGTGCGCAAGCTGCGCGCCTTCAACGCCCGGCTGGAAACCTGCCAGACGGTGTTCGATGCCCGCGCTGACAATCTCAAGCAGTATATCGACCGCATCTCGTCCGACATCGGTTCGACCTCGGCGATCCTCAAGGAGCGCGCTGAGCACTACAACAATGGCTGGTTCGATTTCCGCGCCGACGATCGCTTCTGGTTCGCCTATGGCCAGCTCTATGCCTATTACGGGCTGATGAAAGGCGCCGAGGCCGATTTCGAGGACGTGATCAACGAAAAGCACCTGCAGAGCCTGTGGGACACGATGGACTCGCAGTTCGTCTCGGCGCTGCGCATCCAGCCCTTCATCATCGCCAATGGCCGCGAGGATGGCTGGCTGTTGCCGAATCACCTAACGACAATTGGCTTCTACATGTTGCGCGTGCGCTCGAACCTGGTCGAGATCAGCAACGTTCTTGCGCAGTAACTCGGTGGATGAAGCGCTCGAGGGCATCGAGGCATTGGGACCGGTAACTTCTCTGGGGTGAGCGCGGCCACGATTGTTAGCGCCGACTGGGCCATCACCGTTACTTTGTTTAAGGCGGCGGCGATGGCGGTGGAATGGACGATCACGATCGAGAGCAGGAACGAATTCGGCGATGTCGAAACGAGGTCCGGATCGACAAAAGCGATGAGCGTCCGCGTGGCGGAGACCTTGACCTGTCGATCGAGGATGGCAAGAAGATCATGACCGCCCTGCAAACAGTGGTCGCGACCTAGGAGGCGAAAACCTACACCCTGTTTCGACGGGTCTGTCCGGATTGCCACAATTTTCGGCCAGTCAAGGACTATACGACGCGTCGAATTCAAACGGTGTTCGGCACAGTGGAGGTTCGCAATCCCCGCTGGGTGTTGTGCCGGGATTGCCATCCAGGGATGGACGCCGCATCCAATGATCGAGGTTCCCGACCTGTTGAGGGAAGTGCATGAATGGACCGGCTTTGCGGATAGCTTCACGCATGTTCGCACCGGCGACGTCCCAAGGAATGTCTCGGCCATGCTGGCCGGCGTACTGGCGGATGCGACCAACCTTGGTCCGAAACGGATGGCCAGCGCGTCCAAAGGCATCAGCGCTCACCAGATCAGTTGGATGAGAACCTTCCATGCACGGTCGGAGACCTACCGCGCGGCGCAGGCCTGCGTGACGGACGCACACACCCGCCATCCGCATTCTCGCCTTTGGGGCAATGGCACGACGTCATCATCTGACGGCCAATTCTTCCGCGCGAGCGACCGAGCCGCAAAGCGCGGCGACATCAATCTGCATTACGGCAGCGAACCCGGCTCAAAGTTCTACAGCCACCTTTCCGATCAGTACGGCTACTTCAGCATTCTGCCCATCAGTCCGACCGAAAGTGAGGCTGCTTATGTGCTCGATGGGCTATTCGATCAGGACACGGTCCTCGACATCCAGGAACACTTTACCGATAGGGGCGGCGCGAGTGATCACATCTTCGGTCTGTTCGCCCTCATAGGCAAACGCTTCGCGCCGCGACTGTGCAACCTCAAGGACCGGAAATTCCACACGTTCGAGAAAGGCGATGCATACCCGGCGCTGTCGAACCACATCGGCGCGCCGATCAACACCACCCTGATCCTCGAGCACTGGGATGATCTCCTCCATCTGGCGGCGTCGATCACCACGCGATCCTTAGTGCCGTCCACGATCCTGAAGAAACTATCCGCATCTCCGAAGGAAAGCCAACTCGCACGAGCGCTACGGGACTCGGCCGGGTCGAGCGATCGCTGTTCATGATCGAATGGTACTCAAGTTCGGCGCTACGCCGGCGTTGCCAGGCCGGCCTCAACAAGGGTGAGGCTGCGCATAACCTGAAGCGCGCCGTTTTCTTCCACGAGCGTGGTGAAATCCGTGACCGGTCGTTCGAAAGCCAGGCGTTCCGCGCCTCCGGCCTCAACCTCGTCGTCAGTGCGATCGTAGGAATACGGTCTATATCGAACGGGCCGTTACCTACTTACGCAAAACGCATCGCGAGATTCCGGATCATCTGCTCAAGCACGTATCGCGGCTGAGTTGGGAGCACATCAACCTGACCGGCATCTACACCTGGGATGCAGAACATCAGATGCCTGAAGGATTCCGTTCGCTCAGACTTCCGGCTCGGTTACGCCACGCCGCATGACGTTCATGCTCCGTTCGACGTTAGCGTGTCGCTGGGAACGGTTCTTGTTCCGACCCTCTACTCGCTGGGTTACACAAGCAGCCAACTGTTCCGACGGGTCCTATTTCCCCAGGTGGCCCTCACGGCAATTCCCGAGCTGACCACCTCGATGATGGTCATCATGAAGGCGCTTTCACTCGGATTCGCCATCGAGGTCGTCGATATCTTCGCGCAGTCCCAACTGACCGCCGCGCTGAACTTCTACTACCTCGAAGCCTTTGTGATTGCCGTCGTGATCTACATGGTGATCGCCTATGTCGTCATACAGATCGCCGACAGGCTGGAGCAATCCCTCCGGGTGTGGACGTGAGGCATGCATGTGGGACAGGATCGCCAAGCTTCGGGATTACTCTCGTCACGGTAGGGGCCGCCGACCGTCGCGCGCGCTGGGCGCGCTATTTCTCATCGCCGTTGGCCTCTATGTCGGATACCATGGCTGGACAGGACTATCCGCCGCGGGGGCCTGATGCGCTCATGCTTCAACCCAAGACCGCAATCCGAGATAGCGAGCCAATCATGAAATCCGAGACAGCAGCCACGGAAAGCGTTGAGCCGGCGCCTAAGACGGTTCCATCGGGTTGGCGAGTGTTGATGACGCGCGAACGCTGGACCGAAGTCGCGCGCATCCTTTTTACCGGCTTGATGGCGTTGCTGTATTGGCAGCAGCTCATTCCAATACAAGCCTTGTGGGTGGCGGTTGCCATCGGCTTGTATCCGCTCGTCAAGACCGGCGTCGTTGATCTCGTAAAAGAGCGCAAGATCGGTACCGAAATATTCGTCACCATTGCCACGGTGGTGGCGCTGATCGGAGGCGAGACCGTCGCCGGCGCGGTCCTCATGGTGATCATTTTGATCGCGGAGTTCATCGCCGATGTGAATATGGAACGAGCGCGAGCCTCGATCAAAGACCTGATCGGCTCAGTGCCGCAGGTGGCGCTTGTGCGGGACGCAGGTGGCGAACGCATGGTCCCGATCGAGAATTTGCGCGCGGGCGACGTTGTCTTGGTGCGGGCCGGCGAGAAGATCCCGGTCGATGGCACCGTCGTCGGTGGAGCGGCTTCGGTCAACGAAGCATCGATCACAGGAGAGAGCATTCCGAAGGACAAGAGCGATGGCGCCGATGTCTTTGCCGGAACCATCGTCGAATCCGGCGCCCTCGACATCGAGACCGAGAAGGTTGGTGCCGACACCACCTTTGCCCGCATCATCAGTCTGGTCGAGAATGCCGAAGCGGAACAGGCACCCGTCCAGAAACTGGCGGATAAGGTCGCGTCATGGCTGATCCCGGTCGTGCTGATCTTCCTCGTTGCGGTTTATCTTTATACCCGCGACGTTCGGATGATCGTCACTCTGCTGATTTTCACATCACCTGCCGAACTCGGATTGGCGACTCCTCTGGTGATTATCGCAGCCATTGCGCGAGCCGCACGCAGTGGAATTCTGGTCAAGGGGGGCGTCTATCTGGAGTCTTTGGCCAAGGTCGACGTCCTGGTGTTCGACAAGACAGGCACCCTGACGGCGAACAAGCCCGAGGTTGTCGGTGTGGAGATGCAGGACGGCACGCTTTCGGAAGCTGATCTGATCAGCCTTGCCGCCGCCGCCGATCGGCGCTCCGCTCACCCCTTGGCGAAAGCGGTCGTCAACTATGCCGCCCGGATGAAAATCGATGTCCCGGAACCGGAGCAGTACGAGCAGTTGCAGGCGCGCGGTGTGAAGGCGACGGTCTCCGGACGCACCGTGCTGGTCGGGAATGCATTGTTGTTGCGCGAGGCCGGCGTGCCGCTTTCCGATGCGATCGAAAAGGGCGGACAGACGCCGGTTCACGTCGCGGTCGATGGGAAATTCGCTGGCGTGATTTTTATTGCCGACACATTGCGACCAGGTGCGCGCGAAGCGCTGGCAAAGCTCCGTGCAACCGGGGTCAAGCGCATGGTGATGGTGACGGGTGACAATGAGGCCACAGCGCGGACCATCGCCAACGAGCTCGGCGTGGATGAAGTGCGTGCCAATCTGATGCCGCAGGACAAGGTCGCCGCCATCGCCGAATTGCAAAAGCAGGGCCATCGCGTGGCGATGGTCGGCGACGGGATCAACGACGCGCCGGCGCTGGCACGTGCCGATGTCGGCATTGCGATGGGGGGCGGCGGCACGCAGGCAGCGCTGGAAGCCGCCGACATCGCATTGATGAAGGATGACCTGGCAAGAATTGTCAGCGCCCGCGCGATTGCGCGACGCGCTTACCGGACAATTCAGGAGAATATCTTCGTCGGCGTTGGTGTTGTGCATGTTTTGGGCATTACCGCAGCGCTGATGGGCTGGATCGGTCCTATCCAGGCAGCGATTTTGCACTTGGGGCCAGATGTCCTGGTGTTCCTGAATTCGGCAAAACTGCTGCGCGTTCGAATCCAAGATGTTTAAGCGCATCTCTTTGAAGCCTAAGGCTTCGAACCGAACTAGCCAAAGCGGTCATTCGATTCGTCCGATCGGATGACTGCTACTGGCGCATGTGGTCGGTTGGCGCGTTCATAGATCAGATTGCCTGATGAGGCTCGGGAAGGTCCGGCCGGGGTGGAAAACCGCCGTTCAGCGCCCTATGCGAGCACGAAATTCGGCAGTCGAATTGGTGCGTGGAAACGGTTCGGAAGGCAACTGTACATCGAGAAAGGCACAAAGCGGCTCCCATCCTTCGGAGACTTGATACGTGAGAAGGCGTTCAGGCGGCAGCGTTGATTTCACGGAAGCGTTATGTGCTTCATAGACAGCGATTGCGTGATCACGGTTATCAAATCGACCGCCAAAGACAGTGTTTCCAACCACCGCCACACCAAAGGACTGTGGATCATTGGTAGCAGCATCCATCGTGAGCCCTATTGTTTGCGCCATGCTGTCATACCAGGCTTCCGGGTCACGAACTGTCAGGATAACCTTTGCATTAGGGTAGTGGTCACTCACTTGGCGCCAAAAATGCGCCGTTGGCCAATCGACCGCGGAAAGATAGCCGGCATATGCCGCATCCCAGGTCGGGAGTTGTCCTTGGCCGGCGGCGCGCCACAGCGCCTTCTGCTCGGGATTGGCGTGGACATCTGCCATGTGATGACACGGCCCGAACCCAAGATGCTCCAACGCGAGCTTCAGCGAATATGTGCCAGTGCGACCCATGCCTGCACCAATGACATCTAGAGCCATGAGCACCCCAAGGAGATTTCAATCGGTCAAAATACCGCTGTTTTCTTTAATCCGCTATATCTTTGAAGGTCAGCTCCGAATCGCGTCAAGCCGTAGCGCGCGAAGGTCAGTATTGGAGAAGCGCCGGGAATGGTGGCTCCTGGCGCCGCTGTGGCGAAGACGCGTGGATCGACACCACTATCCGCTGACGCAGCGCTTGCTCCGGTCGATGACGTGGATGCCCATCAAAGGATGGGAGACAACCGACAGCGAGTTTCCGCCGGGAACGTGATCGCGGTCCACCAAAGCCATCTTGAACGGCAAGGCCGTGCAGACCTGCTCCATCAGGCTGCTCGACGTATACCGCGCGACATTCGAGCAGCGTGGACACAAGCTGGCAAGGCAAGGGGTTAGGCGCCGCGCTGTTGCAAGACACCGTTCTGCGCACGCGTTACGCCGCGACAATCCTCGGGATTCGCGGCCTTCTTGTTCATGCCATATCGGACGAAGCGAAAGCCTTCTACGAGCACTACGGCTTTGCGGCTTCCCCGAAAAATCCGATGACCCTTGCGCTCTCGCTAAGGCGCGTTGAAAGAGCGGGCCGAAACGTCTTGTTGTGCACAAGTTGGTAATCGCCTCGTAATCAACCAGCCGGAAAAAGCTTCCAGCGCCGCGGCCTAAAAGCCACGCGACTTTTCTGTGCCGCCGGATGGTCGACGGGCAATTCGATCTCGACCCGCCGACGTTCGCCGCCGATTTCGAGTTCCACGCGCCTGGTGCCGGCAACGCGGCGGCTGGCGGCGACCGTGCCGGCGATGCAGCCGTTGCATTCGTCCACAAGTTCGACATCGTGCGGGCGAAAGAACAATGTCGCTTCGCCTTGCGGTGCGTGCGGCGCGGAGAGCCCGATCGGGCGGTCGGCGATCCAGACCTGGCCGTCCTCGACCTTGACCGGAAGCGAGCTCGATTCGCCGATAAAGCCATAAACGAAGGGCGAGTTCGGGGTATCGTAGATCTCGTCGGCGGTGCCGACCTGCTCGATGCGGCCCTGGCTCATCACCACGACGCGATCGGCAAGCTCCAGCGCCTCTTCCTGGTCATGGGTGACAAAGACCGTGGTATGGCCGGTGGCGTCGTGGATGTCGCGCAGCCAGCGGCGCAGTTCGCGGCGCACCTGGGCATCGAGCGCGCCGAACGGCTCGTCGAGCAAAAGCACGGCTGGCTCGATCGCCATGGCGCGGGCCAGCGCCACGCGCTGGCGCTGGCCGCCCGAAAGCTGCGCCGGATAGCGTTTTTCCAGACCGGAAAGCTGGACGAGGTTGAGAAGTTCCAAGGCGCGGCGGCGGATTTCCTTCGCCGACGGGCGTGACGGCCCGTGCCTGACCTTGAGGCCGAAGCCGATGTTGTCGGCGACCGTCATATGGCGAAACAGCGCGTAGTGCTGGAAGACGAAGCCGACATTGCGCTCCTGGATCGACTTTTGGGAGGCATCCTCTTCGCCGAAGAAGATTTTTCCGCGGGTCGGCCGCTCCAACCCAGCGATCAGCCTGAGCAGCGTCGTCTTGCCGGAGCCGGATGGCCCCAGCAACGCGATCAGTTCTCCCGACCTGATGTCGAGAGAAACGTCGTGGAGGGCCGGAAACCGGTCAAACTCCTTGCGCACGTTGGCAACGCGAACTTCCATGCAAATCCCTTTTGTAGTTGATGCATGCCGTTATCCCAAAACCGGTTCCCACTTTTGGGCGACATCAAATCTTTGTTTCATGCATGTCGTTGTCCAAAAACCGCTACACACTTTTGGGCGACATGCATTTGTCAGTGTCCGCGCGTCGCGGCGATCTCGGCGCCGTAGCGCATCTCGAGAAGTGTTTTCAAGACCAGCGTGACGAGCGCCAGGCCGGCAAGCAGCGAAGCGACGGCAAAGGCGGCGGCGGCATTGTACTCGTTATAGAGGATTTCGACATGCAGCGGCATGGTGTTGGTCAGCCCGCGTATGTGGCCCGACACGACCGAGATGGCGCGATGACGATCAGAAGCGGCGCGATCTCGGATTTGTAGGGGAGGTTGCCGGCGATGAAGATAACGGAACCGTACTCGCCGACGCCGCGCGCGAAAGCCAGCGCGAAACCGGTGACGATGGCCGGCGCCAGTCCGGGAAGCAGAACGCGGCTGATGATCTGGAAGCGATTGGCGCCGAGCGTTGCGGCCACTTCCTCCACCTCCTTGTCGATCTCCTCCATGATCGGCTGCACGGTACGAACGACGAAAGGCAGGCCGATAAAGATCAACGCGATGACGATGCCAAGCGGCGTGTAGGCGACCTTGATGCCGAGCGGCATCAGCAGGCTTCCGATCCAGCCGTTCGGTACGTAAAGCGTGGTCAGCGCGATGCCGGCCACCGCTGTCGGCAGCGCGAAGGGCAGGTCGACCATGGCATCGGCGATGCGGCGGCCGGGAAAGTTGTAGCGCACCAGCACCCAGGCGACGATCGTGCCGAAGACGACGTTGACAGCGGCGGCAATGAAGGCGGTGCCGAAGCTGATTTCAAGCGCGTTGATGGTGCGGCGATCGGTGACGATCGCCCAGAAGTCGGTCCAGCCGAGCGCCGCCGAGCGCCAGATCAGCCCGGACAGCGGAATGAGGAGGGTGAGGAAGGCAAGCGAGAAGCCGAGCGTCAATCCGAAACCCGGAATGACGCTCGGCTGTCTGAACCGCCACCCCGCCTTGGCGGGCGTGCTGTGGTCATGTCGTCCTGATCTAAATGCTATTGGGCCGGCTTATAGATCTGGTCAAATATACCACCGTCGCCGAAATGGTAAGGCTCGCCTTCATCCATCCGCCGAAAATTGGATCGTCGATGCTGATCCGCTTGATTTCCAGCAGTTTGGCGAGATCCTCCGCAGGCACCAGGTCGGGCTTCGCCGGACGGTAGTGGTTCTTGGCGATGATCGTCTGGCCTTCCTTGGAATAGAGATAGCCCAGATAGGCTTCGGCAACTTTCCGTGTGCCCTTGGCATCGACATTGGCGTCGACAACGGCGACCGGCGGCTCGGCCAGGATCGAGGTCGGCGGGATGACGATTTCGAACTGATCGGCGCCGAACTCGTCCAGCGCCAGATAGGCCTCGTTTTCCCAGGCGATCAGCACGTCGCCCAGGCCTTTTTGCGCGAAGGTCACGGTCGAGCCACGCGCGCCGGTGTCAAGCACCGGAACATGGGAATAGAGGTTGCCGACGAATTCCTTGGTCTTGGCTTCATCGCCGCCATCATTGGTGTTGGCCCAGGCCCAGGCCGCGAGGTAGGCCCACCGGCCACCACCGGAGGTCTTGGGATTGGACGTGATCACCTGGACGCTGTCCTTTGTGAGATCGCCAAAATCGTGAATGCCCTTGGGGTTGCCCTTGCGGACGAGGAGGACAATGGTCGAGGTATAAGGCGCCGAATTGTTCTCGAACTTCGTCCGCCAGTCGGGATTGATCTTCTTCGTTTTCGAGACGATCGCGTCGATGTCGCCTTGCAGCCCCAGCGTCACCACGTCGGCGTCGAGGCCGTCGATTACCGCGCGAGCCTGAGCGCCCGATCCGCCATGCGACTGCTGGACGGTGACGGTCTCGCCGGTCTCGGACTTCCAATGGGCGGTGAAAGCCTCGTCGAATTGCTTGTAGAGCTCACGCGTCGGGTCATAGGACACGTTGAGAATGGTGGTATCGGCAAACGCGAAACCGAGCGTGCCGAACTGGACAGATGTGGCGACCAGTGCGCCGAGCAGTTTCATGAAATGAGGTTTGGTCATTTCCGCCTCCGTTGAACTCGCGTCAAATCTACCGAATTGAATTTAGATGCATTCAATGTTGCCTTTTTTGGCCTAGTGAAGCAATTTTTCGCCTATTTCACCCTAAATGAGGAATGTTTTTCCTCACATAGCGTGACTCGGGATCCTGGGCTCCCGGACGCGATAACTAGAAACCGCCAGCCCTTCGGCAATACGCAAGTGGCGATCAGGCGCGTGTAGGGCGTCAGGAAGAGCAGGAGCGACGCCGCAAGCGCAAGCGGAATTGCCAGAAAGGCGATTGCTGGGACCATGCCGATCTGGCCGCTTGCCAGAGGGCGAAAGCGGGTCCGCTCAACGTGGCCGTCGAACCTGCGATCGGCAATGTCATTGATCGTGGACCCGGCGCTTCTCATCAGAAACGCGCCAAGGGTGAATAGCGCCAATTGCTGAACGGCGGGGATACCATGTGCCGCTTGGATCAATGCGGCCCAACAGGGAACAACGTCAGCCATATGCCCACTGGCCGATCCAGCCGCGCGAGCCGCGTGTAGGGCCGCCATGCACGCGGCAGCCGGCGATCCACCCAGTCACCTCTATGAATATCACTCAGGTCCGGTCGGCTCAAAGTCGCCATTAAGTAATCTTAATCCCGCGCAGAGAAAGGCATTTTCCTGTTCGGTTGAAGCTGCCAAATTCGCAGCGTTGCGTATGCGCGCAATGGCAGCCTCGGGGTGGCAAGCGGAAGTCCAGCGTGAACGCGCGGAACAGTTGCTTTGCGGACCTGAGCCGGCATTAGGTTGCGCAAGCTGTAGCGGCTGATCTTGGCACGACCGAGACCAACGGCGGCGCTCACGCGCAGGACCGGCTCTTGAAGCCAGTGCCCAGCGGGCTCTACGCCAATAATGGGCGCTTTCCAGAATGACCGGAACCGCACGGCAATCGCTGAGCAAACCCTTCTAACCTTGGCCAGCGGAGCAATCACCTTTACGATTCGACCAGGATCACCAAGGACTCTGGCACCACTCCATCGAAGGCCATCGCATCCGCGGCTTCCTTGCTCTGCATAGCTTTCATCATGGCGTCCATGTCCGGAACGTCCATAAGAACGGCCACCCGGGTCGGATTTTGTGGATCTACAAATGTTCGTATGTTGGTCACGCCGAGCGGACCAAAAAGCTCTTTGCGCTTCGGCGAGTCGAGCCAGTGCTTCGCTCCTTTTGTGATGTTATGGTGGCCAATGACTGTCGGCATTGCATCCTCCCTATCGTGACGGCGAAGTCCGGCATCGCCAAGAGTGCCAAGATCCATCCCCGTCGAACCACGGAGCGCCGTTTTGGTTGGACTGTCAATTATTTCGTTAAGGACGCGGAAGAACGATTCGGAGAGGGCGTTTCTTCCGGACGGTTCGACCTCAATGAACCAGGATCGCGGTCACGCGGCTGTGGCTATTGACATGTGACATGCGCAAACAGCCGGACAACAACTGCAAGGGCCCGCGTGGCAGATATCGGGATCCAGCGCGGGGGTCGGAAAGGGCAGTTGCGGGAGTAGGGCTGCCATTCATGACCCGGCGGGCCAAGGTCGTCTTCGGGTCGACTCCGGCCGTAGAGCGAAGGTCCGCTGTTGAGAGCGGCGGTGAGGGTCCGGTAATGGCGCTACTTACTCGTTCAGGTGGCCGCTACAGTTGATTGCTAGAGTTAGTCTAGCGTGTCCAAGCGCCATGAAGCGAGCTTACAGCCAAAAGGAAAGTCGGCGGCCCATTTTTCAATGAGCGTTGCCCGAACCCGCCGACCTGCGGATTGCCATTGGCCCCGCGATTCGCAGCTTTGCCGGAACGGAGGCGTGCCGTCTAGCAATGTAAGCGTGTACCATTTCAGCTGCGGAAGTTTTCAAGATCTCTGCCTTAAATCTTTCGGCCATGGCTCGCGCAATCTGTGCTGCCTATAAAGTCGCGCAGCACGAGGTGATCTAGGTTGCAGGGTTGGCGCGGCAAGCGTTCCTCGGCTAGGAATCAGGCGCCAGCGCTGAACAACGCAGCCGGGACGAGTTTCCGGATTCGTTACCGCCATCGGCGATTTGCTCACGGGCTTCGCAAGTCCACGGTGCACTCGCGAGACTCCTAATTGCGCTCCGCCGCGCCGAATGATTACGGAGTACTAGCCTGCCCAATCCCAGCGCGCCCAGAGTTCTGGCTCGCGTGTGAACCATTAGGCCGGCGGGACGTTGCTCTGCGGATCCAACACCTGACGGCACGACCGTGGAGGAATCCAAGCATCATTCTACGCCTCAGAAACAAGACACGCCCGGTGCCTTGGCGAACTTTCCTTATGACCGAATGACCGTCGAGCGATTTCGGGGGCGTTTCCGCGAGCGAGGTGGAACGACGAGCGCAGGAGCTGGTTTGTGCCGGGAAAGACGGCGCCGCTACCTCTTTGGCGACCTCTATTCGACCCGCGGGAGCATCATCAACCCCAAGAGGTGATGTCACATAAACGGAGATGGGCTGTCGTTGTGACTTTTGGGAATGATTTCAGGCGATCACGCCGGCAGCAGCTTTCCATTGCGCCATGGCATTCAAGCGGTGAAGATGGATCTGAAAGGCGGAGCGTTTTGAACGGGGCGGGACGAAGAGATTGCGGACTGCAGAGAACGTCGAGACGAAACGCTGGAGGCTCCCCGGTGATCGAAAAGCTTGCATCATCCGCTCTCGTTTTCGCAGTGGCACATGCGAATTCTCCGCTCTGTTGTTCAAGCCCTTGTGCGACCGGTGCTCGATGTCCGTCATGACTAGACGCCGCGCTGCTCCATAGGAGCCGAGCTTGTCGGTGATCATGCGCTTCGGCACCTGGCCCTGCTTCTTCAACAGCCGTGTCAGCACGCGCTTGGCGGCCTTAGTGTTGCGCCGGGTCTAGCCGATCTCGTCGAGCACATAGCCGTCCTGGTTGACGGCCCGCCATAACCAATGCTTCTTGCCGGCGATCATGATGGCGACTTCGTCGAGGTGCCAGATATCATTTCGACTGGGCTGCTTGCGGCGCAGGCGCCGGGCGTAGTCCAGCCCGAACTTCTTTCCCCACCGACGGATCGTCTCGTAGGAAACGACAATGCCGCGCTCCAGCAGCATTTCTTCGACACGACGCAGGCTCAGCGGAAATCGATAATACAGCCACACCGCGTGGGCGATGATCTCGGGTGGGAACCGATGCCGTTTGTAGCTGATCTGCGAAGTGTTCGTCCCCAGCATCTATCGCAGCGATCCCTGACACGCGGTTACCGTGACAACGCCCCTGGGAGCGCCTGGACCAAATCGGGTCCCCAGTTCTAATATGTGGCGGGTGGTACGACGGGATCGCTCTACCGTCATCTCAGGAATGCATGGTGGGAAGACTCCCGAGGGCGACCTTGCGCATGTTCGAAGGTGGCCATCTATTTCTCTGGCAGGATAGCTCCGCGTTCGCCGAGATCGTCCGGTTTCTTGCAAACGAGGAAGCCGGCTAAAGGGCGAACACGAATTTGCGCCGTGCGAGGCTGCGTGAGGCCATGGACGTCCGCGCCTTACTGAGGCAAGACCGGTCGCGTCTATGTTTAGGCGGCGAGCCACATTGCCTATGCCTCGCTCGATAGCATATTGCGGGCGGCATAGAGTTCGGCAATGAAGTCGGTGATCAAGGTCGAATTGATGCCGTCCGGCGGGCGCAGGAGTAGCGCGCGGAAATTGACGGCCGGCTCGAATGGCCTGGCCAAAATGCCGCCGATCATGCGGTCCGCAATGACGGAGGGATTGACCAAGCCAATCCCCATGCCCTTCGCTGCAAGGATAGCGATGGTCAGGCCGTAGGGCGTTTCGATCAGGATGCGCGGCCGTACCCCATGCGCGGCCAGGATCTTGTCCATCGCGAGCCGAGCCGTATCTTCCGGCGACAATGCCAGGAAAGCCTCGTCGGCGAGATCGGCCGGCGTGATCATCTGCTTCCGCGCCAGCCGGTGGTTCTTCGGCATGACGCAAACGGCGCGCGGCGTGGTGAAGATGCTGTGCAGCACGCCGCTGGTGTCGACCTCGTCGGCCGCGAGCCCGATATCGAAACTGCCAGACGCCACCAGGTCGCGCACGATGTTGGAGGTGCGGACCTGATAGCTGATGCGCACCTGCGGATGCCGGCGCGAGAACGCTACTATGGCGCGCGGCACCAGCCCATGCCCGAGCGCCGACAGGCTAGCGACACGGATGGTACCGGTGCCGACCTCCTTGATCTGTGCCGCGCGCAGCTTGAGCCGGTCGAGCCCGACCAGGTTGGCTTTCACCTCGGCATGAAACAACTCCCCTTCGCGTGTCGGCACCAGCCTGCCACGAATGCGGTCGAAAAGCCTGAAGCCGAGTTCGGCTTCTAGCTTGGCTAGCGAACGGCTGATGGCCGGCTGCGAGGTATCCAGCAGCGCGGCCGCCGCGCCGGCGCCGCGTGTGATCATGATCGCGTTGAAGACATCGATGTCGCGCAGGTTCATAGTCCATCCATATCAAAAGCGAATTAACTTTATCGCTGCGGTCATGGATGGCAATGGGTGAGCCGGCTAAGCTGCCCCCATGAACCGACGCGACGACACTTCACATGTCCACCCTCCCAAGCGCTCCGAGGAACCGTTCCAGGCGGTGGCGATGCCGGTCGAGCGAGCCTCGACCGTTGTCTTTGACGATCTGGAGTCGTTCGAGCGTCGCGTCGAGCGTCTGTACGACGGGTTCAGCTACGGACTTTACGGCACACCGACCAGCCGGCAGCTCGAGGATCATATCGCCGTGCTGGAAAGCGGATTGCGGGCCCTCGTCGTCCCGTCGGGCATGGCGGCCATGACGCTGGCGACCATGGCTGTCTGCCGTGGCGGCGAAAGGGTTCTGATCCCGGAGACGCTCTATGGCCCGGCGCGCACATGGCCGAGCGTTTTCTCGGCCCCCTCGGGATCGAGGCGGTTTCCTACGATCCACGGCTGGACGCGAGCATCGCGGCCGTGATCGACGGCAGAACGCGGCTGGTCTGGGTAGAATCGCCTGGCTCGGCCACCTTCGAAGTCCAGGATGTGCCCGCCATCACAGCCGCGGCCCACAAGGCCGGCGCGCTCGTCGCGGCCGACAACACCTGGGCATCGCATCTGCTGTTCAAGCCGCTCGCCCATGGCGTCGACATCTCCATGCAGGCGCTTTCCAAGCACGCCGGCGGCCATGGCGATCTCCTGATGGGTTCAGTCGCAGTGCATGACCACGCCCTGTTCCGGCGCCTGAAGGATACAGCGCGCTTTCTGGGCTATGGCGTCTCGCCGGAAGATTGCGCGCTGTGCGAGCGTGGCCTGATGACCATGCCGGTGCGCATGCGTCATGCCGACGCCACCGCGCGGAAGATCATTGCCTGGCTATCGGAACGCCCGGAAGTCGCACAGATCTTGCATCCCGCGGAGCCTGGTCATCCTGGCCACGCGATCTGGAAGCGTGACTTTGCCGGATCGGCGGGCGTGTTCTCCTTCGTGCTGCGGCCGGAACTGGCGCCACTGCAATCCGATGTCCTGCGCAGCCTGCGGCTGTTCAGGCTCGGCGCAAGCTGGGGCGGCGTGCATTCGCTGATTGCCGTCAGCGATCCGCGCAAAGGGCGCGCCAGCCTCGATTGGCTGAAGCCCGGCCCGGTCTGGCGCCTGTCGATCGGCCTTGAGGCGCTCGAAGATCTTCTGGCCGACCTTTCCCAGGCCTTCGAACTCTTTGCTAAAGCCCGGCGCAACGGAACCGCAGCAGCCGACGCCAAGGCCGCCGAATGATTAGAACCTCAACGAGAAGGGGAATGACTATGAAACATCAAGTTCTGAAATGGCTCACGGGTCTGGCGATAGGATTGGCCAGCCTGACTTCGGGCGCCGTGGACGCCAGCGCGCAGGCGGTTATCAACAAGATCAAGGAACGCGGCTATGTCAGCTGCGGCGCCAGCCAGGGCGTGCCCGGTCTCTCCCGGCCCGACGAGAAGGGGTATTATCGCGGCTTCGATTCCGATATTTGCCGCACTTTCGCGGTCGCCATCCTCAGCGACAAGGAGAAGATCCGTTACGTGCCGCTTAACGCAGGCCAGCGTTTTCCTGCGCTGCAGACCGGAGAGATCGACGTTCTGTCGCGCACATCCACCATCACCTACAGTCGCGATACGGTTGTCCGCTTCGTCTGGATCAATCTCTACGACACGGACGGCATGCTCGTGCGCAAGGCCGACAATATTACCGAGCCCAAACTGCTGGACGGAAAGACCGTTTGCCTGCAAGGCGGTGGCAGCCTGACCGAGAAAGCGATCGAGGAAACCGAGGAAGAGTTCGGGATCGCGATGGAGAAAGTCTATTACGACTCGACCATTCAGGCGCGCGACGCCTTCTTCGGCGGCCGCTGCGATTCATACGTCACCGACGGCACTGCGGCAGCCGGACAGCGTGCTTCGGTGGCCAAGAACCCCGACGACTACGACATCATCAAGGTCGGCAAAGCCGCCGAACCCAATGGCGTCGCGGTCGCCCGCGGCGACGATCAACTCTTCGACGTCGTGCGCTGGACATTGAATGCCCTGTTCTGGGCCGAGGCCAACGGCATCACCTCGCAGAACATCGATGAAAAGCTTGTGTCGGGCAGTCCGGAAGTGAAACGGGTGCTCGGCGAGGAACCCGGCTTCGGCAAGCCGCTCGGATTGGACGATAAGTGGGCCTACAACGTCATCAAGCAAATGGGCAACTACGCCGAGATCTGGGACCGCAATCTCGGCAAGGACAGCCCGCTAAAGGTCGAACGCGGTCTGAACGCGTTGTGGAAGGACGGGGGCCTCAACTATCCTTTCCCCTGGGATTGAGCCGCATGATGGAGGGGGACGGGCCCGGCGCTCCCCTTCCCTGCCAACGCCGCGAACCCTCGAGGTCAACATGCTGAGCGATGCCAAGACCAGATCGATCATCATCCAGTGTGCCCTGGCCGCCGCGGTTGCCGCTTTCGCTGCCCTGCTCGTCAGCACGACTTTCGCCAATCTCAGGGCACGCGGCATCCCGATCGGCTTCGATTTCCTGATGATGCCGTCAAGGATCGTCATCTCGGAAGCAATCCTCACTTACAAGTCGCGGGACCCCTATTACTGGGCGATCGCGACCGGGCTCGCCAATACGGTCTTCGTCTCCGCGGTCATCATCGTCTTTTCATCCGCGCTCGGCCTCGTCGTCGGCATCACCCGGCTGAGCAGCAATCCCCTGGCGGCGGGCACCTGCCGCGTATGGGTGGAGGTTGCACGCAACTCACCGCCGATCGTGCTTCTGATCTTTCTCTATTCGCTGTGGTGGAAGGTGCTGCCGCCGGTCGGCGAAGCGCTCAATCCGCTGCCAGGCGTTTACGCCTCAATGCGCGGCTTTGTGGCGCCGGCCGTCAGCATGGACGTGGCCACCGCGGGATTGCTCGTCATTGCTCTCGCCCTGGCACTGGCGGCCGCTGGCTGGGCGGCGGCGAGAAGAGGATGGCTCTCACCGCTGACCGCGCCGGCGATCCTTACGGTTGGCATTGCCGGGCTCTGGCTTGCCGATGCGAAGTTCTCCGTCGACTGGCCGACCTTCACTGGGTCGAACTTCAAAGGCGGCAAGGACCTGACGCCCGAACTCAGCACCATCCTCATCGGGCTGACCATCTACACCACCGGCTTCGTCGCCGAGATCGTGCGTGGCGGCGTGCTTTCGGTCGGCCGCGGTCAGTGGGATGCAGGTCATTCGCTCGGCCTGCCACGCGGCAAAATATTGCGTCTGATCATCATCCCGCAGATGCTGCGGGTGATCGTCCCGCCGCTCAACAGCCAATACATCAACGTCGTCAAGAATTCGACGCTGGCGATCGCGGTCGGCTATCCGGACTTCCTTGCGGTGATGAACACCATCATCAGCAAGTCCAGCCATTCGATCGAGGGCGTCTTCATCATCCTCGGCGTCTATCTCGCCCTCAACCTGAGCCTGTCGAGCGCGGCCAATTGGTACAACCGTCGCATCGCCATCGTGGAGCGCTGAACCATGAAGGCCGTGTCTCTTTCCCTTCCGGCCGAGCCAATGCCAGGACAGATCCGCTTCGGCGCCTTGCGGCGGTCCGCCAAGCTCCTGTTCGGCACGCCGCTCAATGCCGCCCTGACGCTGTTGTTCGGCGTTCTGCTCGTCGCCACGGTACCGCCTATGCTGCGCTGGCTGGTAATCGACGCCGTGCTGTTCGATCCCAATCCAAGCGCCTGCCGGGTGGCCACCGGAGCCTGCTGGAGCTTCATCTACGCCAAGTCCGGGCAGTTGCTGTTCGGCATATATCCGCTCGACGAACGCTGGCGCCCCGCCATCGTCTGCCTGCTCATCCTGGCGCTGCTTGCCTGGTCGGTGCGGCCCGCCAGCTGGGCGCCGCGGCTGGCAGCGCTCTGGATGGCGGCGCTCGTGTTGATCTTCTGGCTGATGGCCGGCGGTTTCGGCCTAGCCGAGGTTCCGACCTCGTCCTGGGGCGGCCTGCCGGTGACGCTCATCCTCACCGTCGTCGCCATCGGCGTCGCCTTCCCTGTCGGCATCCTCCTGGCGCTGGCCAGGCGCTCGACCATGCCCGCGATACGCATCGGCGCCGTGGTCCTGATAGAATCGGTGCGCGGACTGCCGCTCTTGTCCATCCTGTTCGTGGCATCGATCATGATGCCGCTGTTCCTGCCCGAAGCCTTGTTGCCCGACAAGTTCGTGCGTGCGCTGGTCGCCCTCACCATCTTCGCCGCGGCCTATCTCGCCGAGGTGATCCGCGGCGGCCTGCAGGCCATCCCGAATGGCCAATACGAGGCCGCGGCGGCGCTCGGCCTGCCCTTCTGGCGCACGCAATATCTCGTCATCCTGCCGCAGGCGATCCAGGTGGCGATCCCGGCGCTGGCCAACACCATCATCGTCATGATCAAGAACACCAGCCTGGTCCTGGTGGTCGGCCTGTTCGACCTGATCAGCTCCGGTAAGGCGACGCTGGCAGACCCGGACTGGCCGTCGCCGGCGGCCGAGACCTTCCTGTTCATCGGCGCGATCTTCTTCGCGCTCTCCTTCTCATTCGCCCGCTTCGCCGACTTCCTGGAGCGGCGCGGCCCGACCGCTCACTAGGAAATGCCTTGATGTTATCGTCCGCCCCAACGCGCGTTCCGTCCATGCCCGATCGCAGCGCTCCGCCCGCTATCCAAATGACCGGCATGAATAAGTGGTACGGGAACTTCCATGTGCTGAAGAATATCAACCTGACCGTCCATCGCGGCGAGAAGATGGTGATCTGCGGTCCGTCCGGCTCGGGCAAGTCGACGATGATCCGCTGCATCAACCGGCTGGAGGAGCATCAGCAGGGGCAGATCGTCGTCGAAGGCGTCGAACTCAGCAACGATTTGAAGCAGATCGACGTAATCCGCAGTGACATCGGCATGGTGTTCCAGCACTTCAACCTGTTCCCGCATTTGACCATTCTGGAAAACCTGACACTGGCGCCGATCTGGGTGCGCAGGATGCGGCGCGGGCAAGCCGAGCAGACCGCCATGCACTATCTGGAGCGGGTGAAGATCCCGGACCAGGCGCATAAATATCCCGGCCAGTTGTCCGGCGGCCAGCAGCAGCGCGTCGCCATCGCCCGTGCGCTCTGTATGAGCCCGAAGATCATGCTCTTTGACGAACCGACCTCCGCCCTCGATCCTGAAATGGTCAAGGAAGTGCTCGACACCATGGTCGCGCTGGCCGACGATGGCATGACGATGCTGTGCGTCACGCACGAGATGGGATTTGCCCGCCAGGTCGCCGACCGCGTCGTCTTCATGGACCAGGGCGAGATCGTCGAGATGAACACGCCCTCCAAATTCTTCTCGCATCCGCGTCACCAGCGCAGCAAACTGTTTCTGGCCCAGATCCTGAACTAGCGAACCTCTCCCGCCAGCCCATGCGCCGGCCGGATGGGCAGACGCAAATCAGAAATCCATCCGGGGCCTGGTCAGCGCGCAGCGACCTGCCAGACCGCGACGCCGGCCCAGGATCAGGCCGGCGACGCCTTCGATGCTGCGCGAGATAATGTCGAACAAGCGCGGCCGACTCTCGAAGGAATACACCAGGCGTTCGCGAAACAGGATCGACAGCGCCGCGGGTTCCGGCCATTGGTAGATGTTCGGCCCACAACTTCTGCACGTCGACGATCCTGGCGGTGGGCGCTCCGGTCCTGTTTCGACGATAATGCGCCGCCGGCCGGCGCAGGCACAGCTGCCACGTATTGCAGCAGACGGCAGAGGACGAGAACGTCGTCCACAACGCAACTCTCGACTCGAAGTCGTAGCTGCATCATATGGCCTGTTCACCAAGCGGGCTTTGGGGGCTAGCACGAAGTCGGGCACCCACTTTGGCACCTCCACTTGCGCGAGCAGTAGTCCGCTTTCCTTCGCAAATGCCATGTGGCAAGACGGATGGATGGCGGCGGACAGCGAACATAAAAGCATCTCTGCGAGAGCGTTGGGCATCGCATTATCAGCTGCTGCCCTCGTGCCGCATTTCACAACCCCAGCCTTTGCCCATGCTTCCGAGCGCGGCTATGTCATGCTCCTGCCGACCGGATATTATGTCGTGGGCGGGGCGGTGGCCGTAGCCGCGAGTTTTCTGGTTCTGGCTGTCCTGCCGCCCAGGCTGCTCGAACGCATTTCGGCATCCCGCCTGCCAATTGGTCAATTCGGCGACGCCGCGCGCATTTGGATCAGCACGCTCGCCTTCGCGGTTCTCGCCATACTCGTGGCGGCGGGAATTCTCGGCAGCCGAGATCCGCTGTCGAATCCACTTCCGCTAACGGTGTGGACGCTGGTCTGGGTCGGACTGACATTGCTTCAGGGCGTATTCGGCAATGTTTGGTCGTGGACAAACCCGTGGTACGGGCCGTGGCGCATTTTCTCCAGCGTCTTCCCGGCATTCCGCGATCGCACAATGCCACAAGGACTGGCTTACTGGCCGGCGTTGATTTTGTTTGCAAGCTTCGCCTGGTTCGAGCTGATCTATCGGGCGCCCGAAGATCCGGCGCGGCTTGCGTTCGCTCTCATGGCCTACTGGCTCTCGACCTTCGTCTGCATGATCATCTTCGGCTACGAAGGCTGGAGCCGGCGCGGCGAGTTTCTGTCCGCGTTCTTCCGCATGGTGTCACGCTTCGCCATCGTCGAAACGACGCCGGACCACCCAAGCGGGGGGCGCGCCCTCTCACTCTGCTGGCCTGGAGCGAAATTGTGGAGCGCGCAAGCCTTACCGGCGAGCGGTATGCTCTTTCTGTTGCTGACGTTGAGCTCGGTGTCCTTCGACGGTCTGTCGAAGACCTTCTCTTGGCTGGGCGCGAATGGTGTCAATCCGGTCGAATTTCCGGGGCGCTCGGCATTAGTCGGAATCAACAGCGCCGGTCTTGTGCTGATGTTTATCGCACTTGTCGCCGTGTTCTTCGCCGCAGTGTTTGTCGGTGAGCGGTTGGCCGGGAGCATCTCTTTCGGAAAAGCGGTCGGGCTCCTTGTCTGGTCGATCGTCCCGATCGCGCTCGCCTATCATTTTTCCCACTATCTGACGGCCCTCCTGGTGAACGGCCAGAATGCGATCGTCGCTATTTCGGATCCGTTTGATCGGGGATGGAACCTATTCGGCACGGCGCACATGAATGTCGGGGCGGGAGTGATCATGGGCTCCGATGCAGCGTGGATCATCTGGAACTTTCAGGCGGCGGCGATCATCGGCGGCCATATACTTGCCGTTCTGGTCGCGCACGGGCTGGCGTTCCGTTTGCATCCGGCGCGCAGCCGCGCGGCGCTCAGCCAATTTCCGCTGACCGTTTTTATGGTCGGATATACGGTTTTCGGGCTGTGGCTGCTGTCCACGCCGACGGCCGTCTGACGGCCGCAAGCCACGTATCGGAGGCGTTGGTCGACAGACCTCACGGCGGTGTATCGCGACCTCAAGGACATGCGTCGAACAAAGCCGGTGGTTGGTGAATTGGCAACGCCGGCAGTGCAACTGACTGCTTCACAGTTCTTCGGCCTGATATCTAAGCCGACGGGACGCCCTCGGTGGCCAGACGCCGGAAGATCTGGTCGACTTGTTGCGGCGGCAATTTGGCGCCGCCGTCGAGCCACCAGATCAGCACCGACAGAAAGGCACCCACGACGAACTGGACGATCAGTTCGTTCGGCACGACATCGGGAAGCTTCCTGTCCTTGTTTGCGGCAAGCTCCGCGCGCACGAGATCGCATAGATCTCGCGGATGCTGCCGAGCACAAAAGTCCCACCGCGGCCCCCGGCCAGAGCTCGGTAGAGATCTATATGTTCACGCGCGTGCTCGAACATACCGAGCACGAACCCAAGCTGCGATCTTTCAGCTCGCCTGGCGCTGCAAGCGCATGCCGCTGGCGTTCGACCAGCATGGCGCGCAGATGATCGTCCAGGCCGCTGCGCTTGAGGTCGTCCTTGCTGGTGAAGTGCGCGTAAAAGGTCGATCGGCCGATGTTTGCCTCATTGCAGATGTCCTCGACGGTAATTGCTTCATATCCCTTTCTCAGGATCAAAGTGATCAGCGCATGGTGAAGAGTCGACCGGGTCCGGGCGACACGGCGGTCTATCGTCTTAAGCCAACGCTACAAGAAGCGGACTAATAACCGGCAAGAGGATCCTCCCGGCCCGCCTGAGTAACCAGGGCTGCCGACAGAGCGCTTTCCCACTCACTGCCGGCCCGGTACCGGAAGGAAGGAGCGCAAATCTCTGCTTCGCCACCAGAATGCGCAACGCATCAGGTCCCGCACGGTCAGCTAGATCTGACGTTTAATCATGCGGCCGAGACCCGTTTCGCGAATAGGTCGCCGGCGAACCTGCACGCCGCCTTGTGCATTGAGCTTACTTCTTGCGACACAGGCTCAGCCTCCGCACAAGCTTCCACGGAAAGGGGACACCGCGTCCTGAAGAAACAGCCGGAGGGCGGATTCGTCGGACTTGGGATTTCGCCCGTGATCAACGGAGGGTTGCGCCGACGCTCGGTGGCAGGATCAGCCTCCGGAATAGACGCGAGAAGGAGCTGGGTGTAGGGATGGCTCGGATTCCGGTAAACCTCTTCCGAGCTGCCGCTTTCTACCACCTTGCCGAGGTACATCACGTAGACCCGGGTCGCCGCCTGCCGGACAAGCGCGAGGTCATGCGCGATAAAGAGGCAGGACACGCCTAGCTTCTCTCTGAGGTCGAGGAATAGGTTCATGACCTGCGCGCGTATAGACAAGTCTAGCGCGCTGACCGGTTCGTCGCAGATTAAAACCCGCGGCTCTACGGCCAGCGAGCGCGCGATCGCGATGCGTTGCCTCTGGCCGCCTGAGAGTTCACGGGTGAATCTGTCCCGGGCCGTCGTCGCCAGACCCACCTGGTTGAGGAGTTCGGCGATCCTTCCCTCGCGTTCCGTTTGCGAACGCAAACCTGCAATGATGAGGGCTTCGTTTATGGCTTCGCCCACAGTTTGGCGATCATTCAGCGATGCATAGGGGTCCTGGAACACGTACTGAACGGCGCGACGCGCTTCCCGCAGACGGCGCCCGCTCAGGGAGCCGAGGTCGACGCCATCGAAAACGACGCGTCCGGACTGGGGTTTTTCCAAGCCCACGATCGAACGGCCAAGCGTGGACTTGCCGCAGCCGGACTCCCCCACCAAGCCGACAATCTCGCCGGGATTGAGGTGGATCGAGACGTCATTTACCGCTTTGATCGTTTGGCCACGTTTGGCGCTTGGAAAGCTGGTGACCAGATGCTCGACTTCGAGTACCGCGCTCATTATGCGCACTCCTTCGCCCGAATATTCAGAACGGGACAGGCGGCTGACACACCCGGAACTGCCGTCGGCAAGAACGGCGGACGTCGCTCGCCGCAGGCATCCACAGCGTATCCGCAGCGGGGCATGAAGGCGCACCCTGTGATCGGCGCGCCAAGGATGGGCGGAACCCCCGGCAATCCACGGAAACGCGATCCGATTGCGTCCTGTTTCCTCGGAATTGCGTCGATGAGGCCCATCGTATAGGGATGCTGCGGCTGGGAGAGTACACGCTCGGTCGGTCCGGTTTCGACGTGGCGCCCCGCGTACATCACCATTACGCGGTCGGCCGCGCCCGCCACGACACCCATGTCATGCGTGATCAAGATCATGGCCATGTCCATTCTGGACTGGATTTCCTTCAGCAGTCGGAGGATTTGCGCCTGGACCGTCACGTCGAGCGCGGTGGTCGGCTCGTCGGCTACGAGAAGTGTCGGCTCGGCGGCAATGGCGATTGCGATCATGACACGCTGTCGGAGACCGCCCGAAAGCTCATGGGGATACTGCTTGAGGCGTATTTCGGGGTCGGACATCCCGACCATCTTGATAAGTTCAAGCGCCCGGGTTTCCGCAGCTCTTGCGGTCATGCCGAGGTGAAGCTCGGCTACTTCTGCTATCTGCCGTCCGACCCGGCGGGCGGGATTGAGCGCGCTCATCGGGTCCTGGAAAATGAAGCCAATGGATTTTCCGCGCAGGCTGCGAAGCGTTTCATTGTCCGATCCGACGAGCTGGCGGCTGTCGAACAAAATGGAGCCCGATATATCCGCCTGGACGCCCACGGGCATCAGGCCGAGAGGCGCAAAGCAGGTGACCGTTTTGCCGCTACCGCTTTCTCCCACAATCGCGAGGGTCTCTCGACGGCTCAGTTCATAGGCTACTCCGTCGACTGGGCGGACCACGGTATGCGCCGTCAGCAGGTCTATGGTCAGATCTTTGACGCGGAGTATCGGTTCAGAACTCATGGCCGTGCCTCCTTGGCCCAGAATGCGGTTACCCGGCGACGGGCCGCGAGCATCCGGGAGGTCAGCGGCTTCGGAACTCTGTTGAGGGCGACCGCTTCACCGAGGATGTTGAATCCGATGACAGCTAAAGTCAGGGTCAGCCCCGGCAGGATGACCTGGCGCGGATCGGACTCGAGATATGGAAGCGCGTCGACCAACATCTGTCCCCATTCAGGCGTCGGCGGCTGGATCCCCAGCCCGAGGAAGCTCAACGTTGCGATTGCGAGCGCGACTGCTCCGGCGTCGGCCGTGGCATATACGAGCACCGCCCCGATCGTCGTGGGAAGAAGATGGACAAAGTAAATGCGAACGGGACTTGCGCCCAATACTCTTAGGGCCTCCATGTGGGGCTTGTTCATGGTGTTGACAGCCACGGCCCGGCTAATGCGGGCGCTACCCGGCCACCAGGCGAGCGCGAGCGCGAGGATCATGTTCCAGTAGCTGACTCCGGCAATGCCGATCACCGCAAGTGAGACGATGAGGCTGGGGATTGCCTGGCCGACGTCAACGATGCGCATCAGCAGTTCGTCCGTCCAGCCCCGCCGGTATCCGGCAATCGTGCCGATGGCGATGCCGATGGCGTGCGCGCACACAAGGACGAGACAGACTCCGACCAGCGACGTCCGAGCCGCCACAATCAACCTGCTCAATGTATCGCGCCCGAGATGGTCGACTCCGAACGGATGGGCGAGCGTCGGGCCCTGGCCAGCGATCAGCAGGTCTTGCGCATTGGGATCATGTGGCGCGATGTAGGGTGCGAGCAGTCCCAACAGAACGAACGCGCCAATAGTAAATACCGCCGAGCGCGGGAAGGCGCCAATGGCCTTCAGGAGTGGTCTGACTGCCTGCATGTTCAGCTCCTTTGAAGTCTAAGGCGCGGATCGGTCAGCGTAATGCAGATGTCGACCACGACGTTCAGGATGATGAAGAACGTGATGAAGACCAGAAGGCAGGCCTGCACGACCATGAAGTCGCGGAATCTCACCCCGGTCAGGAAGAGGTCGCCGATGCCCTGCCAAGCGAACAGAGGTTCGACAACGACCGCGCCCACGACCATCGTCCCGATCTGCGTTCCCAAGGCGTTCAAGTACGTCGGCGCGATGTTCGGGATCGCGTCGCGAACCAGAATACTCGTCCTTGACAGTCCTTTGCTCATGGCCGTTAGGACATAAGGTTTGGCCATCGCCTCCTCGAAGCCAACTCGGACGACGCGGCTCAGAACTGCTGCGGGAAGAAATCCCAGAGTGAGCCATGGAAGCACCCAACTGACGGGTCCGGCAAACCCGAAGGTCGGAAAGACGTGCCACGTGACCGAAAAGGCGTAGACCAGCAGTGCTCCGACGAAGAAGGACGGAGTCGAAGCGCCCAGAAGAGCGCTCCCTCGGGTGACCACGTCTGGCGCCCTATGTGCCCAGAGCGCGCCTACGAAGCCGACGAACAGGCTCAGCAAGAAAGCCACGACCGCTCCGCCCGCAACGAGGGTGGCGGTCACGGCAAGGCGGCTCTTGAGGGACGCGCCGACCGCCTCGCCCGTCTTGTAGGAAATGCCGAAGTCGCCGTGGATCGCTCCGTTCAGCCAGAAGCCGTAGCGTTCGAGAAGCGGCTTGTTGAGCCCCAATTCCTCCTCGACCTTGGCAATATCGGCTTTGGTGGCCGTCGGCGTCCGCAGCTCGGCGATGAGTATCGCCACGTTGCCCGGAGCGGATACCACGAGCGCGAAGCATAGAACGGACGCCAGAAACAGCAACAAGACTGCGTTGCGGGCCCTTTTAGCGATGAAGGCGAACACGGCCGTATCCTACTCCGCCAGTGTGATATTCTCGTAGGGCATGTCGTACTCGGTCGCGGGGCTCTGGAAGCCCTTCACCCGAGCGGCATGCGCCCATATGCCCGGAACGAAGAGCAGCGGCGCGATGGCGTCGTTGTCGTGCAGCCAGTCATAGACCTTCTGTAGAGCTGCTTCCATCTCGCCTTCGGGCGCGGACATCGCGGCGAGCACCAACGGATCGAGGTGCTCGGGGTCGATGAAGAGCTTGCCGTCCACGCCGTTGTCATAGGTGGATAGGAACAGGCCCACCACAGTCCCGAAAGGTTCGTATGGCGCGCCGAACGTCTGGAAGAAAGCGAGATCGAACTTGCGCTCCGGAATGTCGCTGTGCCGCGACGCATGATCCACCGAGCGGATCGTGAGCGTGACGCCAATCTCCTGGAGCTCGGACTGGATCACTTCCGCGACGGATCGGGACCCCGGTACTTGCTCCTCGCTAACGACCAGTTCAATGGCAAGGTCCTTGCCGTCCTTCTGCCTGACAGGCCCCCCGACCCAGCCTGCCTCCTCGAGCAGCGACTTTGCGGTCTCGGTATCCCGCCTAGGCACATCGAAGCGCTTCCCCGAATACGGAACGGTTTCGGAGAACAGGTTGCCAGTGGAGGTCGCCAGACCGCGGTAAAGCACTTGCGAGATCGCAGCCCGGTCGATGCCGAGGTTGATCGCCTTGCGGACTTTCGGGTCCCTCAGCGCTTCGACGCGGGAAGTGTTGAAGGCCATAATCATTGTGGTGGTGCCGGGATCGATGACGACATCGATGCCCGCTCCCTTCAGCGTCTCTGCTTCCGTTGCGGTCAAAGGCGACACAAACGCTCCGCCGATCAGATCCACGTCGCCCGCGCGCAACGCTGCCATGCGGCCGCGCGAGTCCGGAAGGACTTTTACCTCAAGATATTTGAAAGAGGGCTTGTCACCCCAGTAGGCGTCGAAGCGCTCGAAGGCACTGCCCTCATTCCCGGCAGTCGCTTGATGCCACGGTCCCGTGCCGACGGGCGCCTTATAGCTACCGTCCCCAGAGACCGACTTGGGGCTGAGGAGCCTGACTGGCCGGACGTAAGCGAACTCCTGGAGCAGGCCGAGGACCGGTTCCTTGAACCGGACGTTGACGTGATCGTCGTCGACGATGTCCGTTCCGGCGTAAAGCCGGGACGAATTCATCCAGTTGTTCGCTTCGAGTCCGATCCACCTCTTCAGGTTCCATTCCACCGCCGCGGCGTCGAACGGAGTGCCGTCGTGGAAAGTCACGCCCTTGCGCAAGGTGAGCTTAAGCAGCCTGCCCCCGTCTTCGACCGACCATTCGGTCGCCAGCCCTGGCTCGATCTTACCGTCATGGCCGTATTTAACCAGCGGCTCGAAAACGAGGTCCTGAACGCCCCACAGGCCGGTGTATTTGTGAGGATTGATATCGCCGGCGGGCTTGGCGATCGCGATCCGAAGCGTGTCCTTAACCTCTGATGCCGCAACGATTGACGGCAGGATGGAGGATAGCGCCGAAACTCCCAGCAGTTTTGAGACGCCCGCCAGGAAGGAGCGCCTGTCTATTCGCATGAATTCATTGTTGTTGTTCATTGTCATTCCCCTTTTTGTGTTCACTCACAGCATTGATTGCCGGATGTTTTCTTTGCCGAACCGCTCGTCGTCGATCCGTGCTTGGATTTGGGCCAACATTTTCTCGAGATCGGCCATGAGATCGTCGTGCGATTCCAACCCCACGCTGAACCGCAGAAGGAGGTCCTGCCCACTCCAGGTCGTCGCGGAGCGGTTGCTCTTCACGGGCATGGGGGCAACGAGGCTGCGTGTCCCACCCCACGAGGCGCCGATGGCGAACGTCTCTAGCGTATTGAGCGCCTCCGGCACGTGCGGCAGTGCTTCGGGAACCAATTCCACGCTGAACACTCCGCTCGCGCCGAGGAAGTCGCGCTTCCAGAATTCGTGCCCGGGAGAAGACGGCAGGGCGGGGTAGAGCACACGCTCGACGGCTGGGTGGCCGCGGAACCAGTTGATCATCGCCGTCGCGCCGTCGTGCGCGTGTTTCATTCGCACGCCAAGAGTCTCCATGCCCCGCAACACCAAAGAGGCGTCGTCGGGGGAAACACCGATCCCGGCCCGCCCCATAGTCGCCTTGAGCGCGTTGAAAAGCTGCTCGGAAGCCACCGTGATCGATCCCATCAGCACGTCGGAATGGCCCGAGATATATTTGGTGAGCGCTTCGGTCACGATGTCGGCCCCATGTACGAGGGGCTTGAAGTTAAGAGGGGTCGCCCAGGTGTTGTCGAATCCGACGAGCGCGCCGTGCCGATGCGCGATCTCGGCAATCCGCGGCAGATCCTGGACTTCCATGGTCGTCGAACCGGGGGACTCGCACCACACCAGTTTCGTGTTCCCGTCGATCCGACGTTCGAGCCCCTCGGGCGAAGTGGGATCGTAGTACTCCGCTCGGACGCCAAACTTTGCCAGATCGGTGTTCACAAAATCACGGACCGGGGGATAGGCCGTGTCCGCCACCAGTACCTTGTCTCCGGCATTGAGGACGGCGAGCATTGCGATTGCGTTTGCGGCCTGGCCCGATGGCGCGAGAAGCGTCCGGTGACCCTGCTCGAGCTGAGTGATCTTTTGCTCCAGTGTACGCGTCGTCGGGGTGCCGTAGAGGCCGTAGGAATAGCCGTCAGGCCCTCGCTGGCCGCGAGTGGCGTAGGCTGCGGCATCCGCGAATACGATCGTCGAAGCCCGATGGACGGCTGCACCCAGAGCCTCGAAGCCGTCTGTTTTGACTTTGGGGGTCACAACGCATTGGGTGAGATCGTTCATGCTTGCTCCTCATGTGTTGGAGACAGTTACAGCATGACAAAACCTATTCCGTCCAATATCAAGATCGGGATGTGCTATTCTCTCAGGTTATAGGTGCGCCATGAATCTTCGCCAGATCGAGGTCTTCCACGCCGTGATGACGATTGGAACCGCCTCACGCGCCGCGGAGATACTACGCATCTCACAACCTGCGGTGAGCAAGGCCGTCCAAGAACTGGAGCGCGACATCGGTTTCGCGCTCTTCCACCGCATCAAAGGACGGATGTCGCCGACGGCAGAAGGCAACCTGTTTTTCAGGGAAGTGGAGACCTCATTCTCCGGCCTCATCCATTTGAAAGGGGCCGCGGCGCGGATTCGCGACTTCGGTTCGGGGGAAATCCGGATCGCAAGTCTCTCCGCATTAAGTACGAATGTAATGCCAAAGGCATTAAAGGCATTTCAACACCGTCACCCTGACGTTGCGATCACCTTTCAGGCAAGGCTATCCTCGGAAGTCAAAGAACTCGTCGCCTCCGGCCAGTTCGACGTCGGCCTGGCGGCGGACGAGATCGATCTTGCGGGCGTCGAAGCCCACCCATTCCGGAACTACCGGGTCGCGATCGCCATGCCCAAGGGCCATCCGCTAGAGGGGAGGGAAGTGATCCGTCCCGCCGATCTCCATGGGCAGGCCTTCATCGCGTTGGCTCCGGAGGACACTACGAGACGGGAAGCAGAGGCCATCTTCGCTGATCACGGCATCAAGCCCAAAGTGGTTCTAGAAACCCCCTATTCCACCACCATCTGCTCGATGGTCAATGCGGGGCTTGGATGCGGAATGGTCAATCCTTTAACTGCCCTTCCCTATCTCAACGGAAACCTCAGCCTCCGTCCATTTCTCCCGGGAATCTCCTTCCGAACCCTTCTGTTGTTGCCACCCAACCGACGTCCATCGAGAGTAGTTAGCGACTTTGTCGAGCAGCTGATGCGTATCGCATTGGAAATTGATGGGGCTGTCCAAACTTGACTTCACTTTCGTGAACGTCGGCTTCTGGGCCCCATGCCGTCACCCGCCAGGCCGCAATTAGGATAGCGCGCCTCGCTCAGCCGCAGCAGCGAAATTGGAACTGGGAGTTCGATGAGTGTGGGGAAGGCGGTAGCGCTCTCCCGCTACCATCACTGCAGCGCTAGGCGCTGTTCCTGGTTTACGATTTGGCAGGTTGAGAAGCTCCGCCAGCGCACCGCGAACTTTCAGCTCAACCTGTCCCCTACCCTCCGTCGGAATGATCTCGATCCCCGTGACCAGTGAGCGGATGATCCTCGCCGCCTCGTGCCGCTCACACTCGTCGGATTGCAACGCGTCCTGGAGCTCGGATACTTGCCGACGGTAAATCGTTACCGCAGCCGGATGAAACTCCACAATGCTTTCCGCGGCCGCCATCGCCTGAAGCTCTCGGGCTAGATTCTCCTTTTCGCGCTCGAGGTCCAGTAGCTTCGATTTCATGCTTGTCGTCGCGACACCGTCAGCGATAGCATCGACGATGTTAGCGATCTGCCTGTCGATGCCGGCATGCCGCCTTTCGACTTCCCTTTGCCGTTCGCGGTTCATGGCGTTCAGTCGCTTATGCTCAGCATGATATTCAGCAAGGAAGCCCGCAATGGCATCTGGCGCCAGCAAGCGCCGCTGGATGCCAGCAAGCACACGCTTCTCAAGCTCGCCAACACGGATCGTCCTGTTATTGGTACAAGTGCCTTTCTCACGGTGCGCGGTACAAGCAAGCTGGTCTCTGTTCTTCACCGTATAGGAAGCGCTACAGCAGCCGCACCGCACAAGCCCCGAGAACATGTACGTCGGCCGTCGGCGGTGATGGAGTTTCATGCCTCCATAAAGCTTCTTGCGGGCTTGCACCGCATCCCACAGCTCATCGTCGATGATACGCAGATGCGGCACTTCAACGACCTGCCAGGTTTCCGGCAGATTCGGCCGCGAGATGCGCCTCCCAGTCTCGGGATCCTTGCGCATTTGGAGACGATTGAAGACGAGCAGCCCGATATAGGCTTCGTTGTAGAGAAAGCCGCTTCTCCGCTTGAGATTGCCATTGATGGTCGAGGCGCCCCAGGCACCCCCAAAGGGTGATGGGATACCTTCCCTGTTGAGGCCTGCAGCTATCGTACGCGCCGATTGACCAGCCGCGAACGCCCGAAAAATCCGACGCACGACCTCGGCTTGAGGCCGCCGGCGTTGTAGCCGTTCAATATGCGGCCGCTTTGGCCCCGTCTGATCTTGGCAGCAAGATCGCGCAGGAACAACGCGTTCATCGTTCCTTTCAGGCCCACGTGCAGTTCGTCTACGGCGCCCTCAGAGAGAGTGACGATCTTGACACCGGCAAAGCGCAGCCGCTTGAAGAGGCCGGCTACGTGTTCCTGGTCGCGTGACAAGCGATCGAGTGCCTCGGTTAGAACGATCTCAAATTGCCCGCTTTGAGCATCGGCGAGAAGCCGCTGGATGTCTGGTCGACGGATGATGCTTGAGCCGGATATGGCAGCATCGGCATAGGTCCCAACGACAGTCCACCTCTCCCTGGCCGCGAGCTCTCGGCAAAGCCGCAGCTGATCCTCGATAGAGGCTTCACGCTGGTTGTCGGATGAGTAACGAGCATACAGCGCGACACGGGTCATGAACCGCTCCTCTTCCTCTCGTTGCTATTGTCCGCCGCCGTCCCCATCCTCCCCTTCTGACGGTGTTTTCTCAAGAGGATGAACATTGTTGTCGTTGGCCGCCTGCAATTCCTCGAAATGCTCCCGAGCAACCCGCCGGCCCAACAAACGGGCGATCGACAGGACGGCTCGTTCAGTCATGTCTCGTGCCGACATGTCAGCACTGTAATCATGGCTTGCGCTGTCGTTCCCAGGTTTGGCCTCGTCCACCATGGCATGCCCGCTATTCTGTGTAGATCAAGGGCATTGAGCGACGTGATGATCAGCAAGACAACTTCAGTTGCCGAGCTGTCGCCAAATTACCAAAAGCTCGGTCCTCTTGCAATATCGCACGCGATATCCAATATGTCTGTATGAGACTGCTTCTCGATACGGCGACCATGGTGGCGGCGATCCGAAGTGACGCTGGCGCCTCGCGCCAACTGTTGGTGGCAGCTTTGGAACGCCGGCTGACGCTCATCGCTTCGGTGACGTTGATGATCGAGTACCAGGCGGTCATGACAAGGCCCGAGCACCTTGAAGCTTCCGGCCTGTCCGCTGAGGATGTGAACGCGTTGCTAGATGCCGTGGCGGCCGTCGCCGAGCCGGTTCGCCTTCTCTTCCTCTGGCGACCCGCCGTGCGCGACCCAGACGACGACATGGTGCTGGAAGCTGCGGTAAACGGACGGGCGGATGCTATAGTGACGTTCAACCTACGCGATTTCGGCAAAGTGGCCGAGCGCTTCGGTATCTTGGTCCTGTCGCCGGGCGAGGCGCTGAGACGATTGGAGAGAAAGACATGAGGAGAAGCAATTTCGCACTGCGGCTTCAGCTCTCGCTTCTGGATGAGGCGCGCAAGGTGGCGGAGAGCGAAGGCGTGCCGCTCAACCAATTCATTAACGTGGCAGTCGCTGAAAAGCTTTCGGCGCTGCGCACGGAAAGTTACTTTCAGGAACGCGCCGCCCGTGCCGACCTTCCCAAGGCGCTGCATATCCTGAAACGGGCCGGCAAAGGGAAGGCGCCGATCAAGGGCGACGAATTGCCGGAGTAATGTACCCCGAGGGGCAGAGCGGTACCGCTCGTACCGGAGTTTGCCTGCGTCCAAAGCGGCCGCCGGGCCGAAGACTGCCGGTCAAGGCTGGCGCAGCACGCGCCACAGCGATGCGGCTCTGGCATTGACGGGCTGACTTCGGTCCGGCGTTCCCTCGACAAGCAGGCAGTTCCCTCGTCGAACATGATTTCCCTATCGGGAAAAGCCTGGACGAACTCTCTCCGACGCTGCTTCCGCCACGGCATTGGGCGAACCCACTTGAAGATGGGCGAATACCCGAAACCAGAATCGATACTCCTGTGTCCGCCCGTCGCAACGCGCCGACACGGCGCCCCAGGCGATTGCGGTTGCGGCTGTCTTTCCCCACAGGGCTGTCGCTGCCTCTGCAGCTTCAGGCCACGGTCCATTTGTGCACGGCGGCATCGCGGTTGAAGGCATCCAGCAGATCGGGATCGCTCACCGCCGGATGGTGAGATGCCGCAAGAGTGCTCTGTGCTGGCAATTCCTGGCGGTTGGAGGGTGACGTGAGGCAGACGCTTCGCGCAAGTTGAGGGGTCGCTTGCCGACAACTATTCCTGCTGGAATTGACAGGGCCAATCTTCAGGCCTCGTCAAGCCAGAAGGCAACTCGGTCCGGGCGTCTCCGCAAGCCATGTTGAGCTGCCACTGGGACAGACCCGCCGAATTGGAAAGGTCGACGCCCTCGATACGGGTCAGAAAGAAAAAGGCGCGGTCAAAGTCTATCGGCGCGGTAAACCTCGCTCCTCGGAAGTCCGCCCGTGCGAGATTGGCAAACGAGAAGCGGCTGCCGCTGATATCGGCGTCATGGAACTGCGCACGCCCCAGTTCTGCCTTTGTGAAATCAACATTGGTCAGATTGGCGTCCTGGAAATTCGAGCGCTGCATTTCCGCGCTCGCAAACACAGCGCCCTGCGCGTCCATACGGCTGAAGTCGGTCCTGTAGCCCTCGATTCTGTCGAACCGGGCGCCTTTGGCGGTCGAGTCGGCCAGGGAAGCACGCACAAGAGTTGCCTTCTCAAGATTTGCCGCACGGAGATTGGTGTTCCTGAGGTCGGTCGAAGTGAAATCAACACCGAACAGGTTCGCCCCGCTCAGGTCCTGTCCATCTAGGATGAGAAGCTTCTTGTCACACTCTTGCCAATTGACGCCAGGCGTCGCGGCTGCGTCGCAATTTTGAGCGGCAGCGGCGTTCTGCCAAGCAAACACAGTGCAAACCGCTAGAACCAAGCCGGATGCGCCGTAACCTCTGGTTCGCCTCAAAGTCATTGTTGCTGCACCTCTGCCACTCGCCGACACTCACCCTTACCACATCTGCTGACACACGAGCCACGGTGACCACCGCCGTCACAGTTAGCGCGTTTCTCATATCAAGCTTCGATGTTGATCAACCGATCACCCCGCGCGTAGGGCGCGATTTGCGAGCGCCTCCCCATATCATCGGCGGTCCAGCAGAGATTCATTTGTCACCGGCCAGGCGCATCATTCCGTAGGTATGCTTGACTAAGCCGAGGAGAGCGGTCGTTCAGGCTGGCGAAGTCGCGTGCCAAGATTGGCCTCCGCTCTGGACGTTTGTCTCGCTAATTGGGAGCCTGCTCGAGTGCAGACCGCCACCGCCGGCGTCCGCTGCCGACAAGCGTGAATCCGCTTGGTTCCGCACCGGTCGGTACTTCCCGACGGCGAGGTTGACCCGGCACGGGGTGCTAGTCGCGTATCCTGATTCCGCTGTCGCATAAATCCCACGACTTCGCTTAGCGAGGCCGAAGTTGATCTCTGCCATCTACCAGGTTGAAGCATCAACCCGCATATTTGTGTCGTAAGCTGACGTGCCGCGAATACCCCGTTTTCGGTAGGCGGGCTTTATGGCGGGCGCCCAACCTATTCTTGTATTTTTATTGATGTAAACAATGACTTATGGCGGTGAGGGAGGATTCGAACTCCGCGCTTGGAAGAGCGTCCTTCTCGTCTTCACCGTGCAGGCCGGCTACTCTGGGCGGCAGAGTGCCCTTCCGCGCTTCGTTTCCGATATCAGCGCCGGCAACTGACCAAGGCATAGCGGGCTCGTAACGATAAGGACGGTTCTCGCTATTTGAGGACCGCAACGGGTTGGCGAGTCTAGTCTGAGCGATCAAGCCCGCGCTCTGGACGAGCTC